>JAFYIK010000212.1 GCA_017538685.1 Bacteroidales bacterium
AAGAAAAGTATTATGCCGCAGGACGCTTCCCCGGCGGATTCATGAAGAGAGAAGGCAAGTCGAGCGACTATGAGATCCTCATCAGCCGCCTCATCGACCGCCCCATCAGGCCTCTCTGGCCGGATGATTTCCACCTGGAAGTGTTCGTCAACGTTACCCTTATCTCGGCTGAGAAAGACATCCAGCCGGATGCTCTCGCAGGTCTTGCGGCTTCTTGCGCCCTCGCGACCAGCGACCTCCCGTTCGGAGGCCCTATCGGCGAGGTCCGCGTCTGCCGCATCGACGGACAGTTCGTGATCAACCCCACTTTCTCCGAGATGGAGAAGGCCGACCTCGAACTTATGGTCGCTGCAACTGAGGAGAACATTATGATGGTCGAGGGCGAGATGAAAGAGGTCAGTGAGCACGATATGCTCGAGGCCATCAAGTTCGCCCACGAAGAGATCAAGAAGCACTGCCGTGTGCAGAAAGAGCTTATGCACGAGCTCGGCACGGACGTGAACAAGAGGGATTATCCGCACGACGAGCAGGACGAAGAGCTCCGCGCAGCCGTAAAGGATTTCTGCTATCCCAAGTGCTACGCCCTCGCGAAGGCTGCAAAGCCCAAGCACGAGCGTGAGGACGGCTTCAAGGCTATCCTGGACGAGTTTATCGCCACTATCCCCGAGCCCGCAAACCTCGAGGAGAAGCCGGCTTATGACCTTAAGGTCACCCTCGCAAGCCGCTACTACCACGACGTGGAGAAAGAGGCTATGCGCAATATGATTCTGGACGAAGGCATCCGCCTGGACGGCCGCTCGACCGCTGAGGTCCGCCCGATCTGGTGCGAGACCGACTATCTGCCGTGCGCCCACGGCTCCGCCATCTTCACCCGCGGTGAGACCCAGTCGCTCGCGACCGTCACCCTCGGCACCAAGATGGATATGAAGGAGATGGACGAAGTCCTCATCCAGGACGACCAGCAGTTTGTGCTGCACTACAACTTCCCGCCGTTCGCGACCGGTGATGCGAAAGCCCAGAGGGGCGTCGGCCGTCGTGAAATCGGCCACGGAAACCTCGCTATGCGCGCTCTCAAGCCCGTCATCCCGATGGCGCCGGAGAACCCGTACGCCGTGCGCGTGGTGTCCGACATCCTCGAGTCCAACGGTTCCTCGTCTATGGCTTCGGTCTGCGGCGGCTGCCTCGCACTTATGGACGCCGGCGTGAAGATCAAGAAGATGGTGGCCGGTGTGGCTATGGGCCTTATCACCGACGCTGAGCGCCCGAACGAGCGCTATGCCATCCTCACGGACATCCTCGGTGACGAAGACCACCTTGGAGATATGGACTTCAAGGTCACCGGTACTGCCGACGGCATCACCGCGACCCAGATGGACATCAAGGTGGACGGTCTGTCCTACTCCGTCCTCGAGCAGGCACTCGAGCAGGCACGCCAGGGCCGTCTGCACATTATGGGCGAGATGAAGAAGACCATCAGCGAGCCGCGCGAAGACTACAAGCCGTTCGTGCCTCGCATCCAGCAGCTCATCGTCGCTTCCGAGTTTATCGGAGCCATCATCGGCAAGGGCGGCGAGACCATCCAGAAGATCCAGAAGGAGACCGGCGCCACCATCAATATCGACGAAGAACCGAACCCGAACGGAGAGGGAACAGTCGGCGTGGTGGACATCGCTTCCAACGACGCTGTGGCTATGCAGAAGGCTCTCGATTGGATCAAGGGCATCTGCGCGGTTCCCGAGGCCGGACAGGTCTACCACGGAAAGGTCGTATCGATCCTCGAGTTCGGCGCTTTCGTGGAGATCCTCCCCGGCAAGGAAGGCCTGCTGCACGTCAGCGAGATCGCGTGGACCAAGACCGACAAGGTCGAGGATGTGCTGAAGGTTGGCGACGAAGTGGACGTCAAACTCCTTGAAATCGACGCCAAGACCGGCAAGATGCGCCTCTCTATGCGCGCTCTGACCGAGAAGCCTGAAGGCTATGTCGAGCCGAAGCCCCGCGAGCGCGGACCGCGCCGCGAGGGAGGCGACCGCAAGGGCGGCAACGACCGCAGGGATCGCGGTGAGCGTGGCGATCGCTCAGATCGCGGCCCTCGCCGTGAGGGTGAGCGCAGGGACGACCGTCGTCACGACGACCGTGGCCCTCGCCGCTCCTTCGGCCCCCGCCACGAAGACGCCCCCGCGCCCAGCGCAGATGACTACAAGGAACCTGCAGAAGAAATCTTCTAGTCGACGCCCCGTGCCCGCGTGGCCAACGGTACCCGTGGCGCCCGTGGTGCGCAACACCCTGATTATCAGGATACTACCGAAAGTCGACTCCGTGTTTTGCGGAGTCGATTTTTAGTAACTATCTATGTCACAATAACTTACCCGCCACGCAAATGGCGGGTTATTTAACTACTTCAATTAGGGGTTCACCGAGAGCACAGGAGATTTCGGCGATGGAGCGTAGTGTGAGATTTGGAAAACCGGTGGTCCAACGAGAAACCACAGCGCCGCTCTTACCCAGTTTTCGGGCGAGGTCGCGTTGGGTCATATTCTTTTCCTTCAATATCTTGTCAATTCTGGCTATGATATCAGCGGACAACTGTACCTCGGTCATTATTTCCTTTGATACGGCTTCCACCTTTTGGTCGAACCATTCCTGCTTGTTTCGCATATTATTATATTTCAAATGACATATCTTCTATCCCTTCCAGTTGCTTTTCTTCAATCTTCACATAACCCAGTTTAATCTTTTGTTTCAAGATTTCCTCAAAATGCTGGAGGTCCATAACATACCCATAAAGTTTTGGGTCATCTTCATAATTGCGAACAGACTTAATCCCACCATTACCTAGTATTACAATCTGTTCAGAGATCTTGAGACAATAAAGCCTCAATTTCCCGCCCTCAATAGGGATGGCCGACACGCTATCCTTCATTTTCCCCTCCGGCCGAAAGAATCGCTCCAACGCGCCATTTCGCAATATGGCCTGGAGCGCTGAGATGATTCGCTGATAGTCTCTATTATAAATAGCGTTCATCTCAAATTCGGACACGAATTTCTCAAACTCGGTGGTACCGTCGATTTCAAAGCTGATGGAATACAGGCTGGCTTTTTCCGATTGCCTGATTACTTCCAATGAAGTTCTTTTCTTCATCTGTCACAAATTTACAAAAGTTTAACATAAATGCTAAATATTCCCCGAAGAAACAATCATAGTTCTCATTCAGGTTATGACCAATATAGGAAAACAATTTGGAAAGGGAAGCGCCTCTGGGCGCATTTTTGGCAAAGAGTTGCAACTGTCAACAACCGATGTGCGCCCTTGTAGAGAAGGTTATTCTATCGTGTTAACCATAATAATACACGAAGCCGGGGCCCTGATTGACATGAACCCCGAAAGTTAGACAAAAAACTTTCGGGGTTTTGTTATGCGAAAAAAGCACACTTATGAGGACCGCCTTAAGTATATGAGGCTACTTGAGGCTGGTTATTCCGTTGAACACATCACATCTCATTATGGTATCTCCCATCACCTCATTGATGTATTATGGAAAAAGTATCAAACGGAAGGTCCGTCAGGATTGATAAAGAAGCAATACATCCGTTCTGACGGATCATATAGAGAGATGGTCCTGCGGGATATCGAGAACAATTGTTTAACTTTGTCCGAGGCGGCGATCAAGTACGATGTAAGCATTAGCCGGATACAATTCTGGAAGCGAAAGGTGAGGGCATCTGGTTATGATGCCTTGTATGAGACAAAGCAAAGAGGCCGCCCTCCAAAGGATATGGGAAGGCCCAAGAAAAAGAGACCAGAGGAAATGACGGAACTGGAGCGGCTCAGATATGAGAATGAGCGGCTCCTGGCCGAGAATGCTCTGTTAAAAAAAGTGAAGGCCTTAGTCGAAGAAAGGGAAGCCCGTCTGCGCGAGATTGGGCGGAAGCCATCGAAGGACTAAGGCCGGAA
>JAFYIK010000213.1 GCA_017538685.1 Bacteroidales bacterium
GCTGCACCTCGTAGTCACGGAGGCAGGGACTCTTTCGAGCGGCACCGTAAAGTCATCCATAGGCATCGGAAGCCTGCTGATCGACGGTATCGGCGATACCATACGGGTTTCGCTGACTGAGGATCCGGTGCAGGAGTTGCCTGTTGCCCGCTATCTGGCCGAAAGGTACAGCGGAGCGGGGGCTTCGTCGCTTCGCAGTGTGTCGGTCTCGGACCGACGTGCAGTGGCCCTGTATGCTCCGGTGCCCCGGGAGAGGCTTCTGATGGACGTGGCGTGCGACTTTGGAAGGCGGCTGCTGGACAGGGAGATTGATGAAGTGTCGCTGGAGGGGCTTGAAGATGAGCAGTTCGCCTCGTATCTCGAGGATGAGCTGATGCAGGCCTGCAGGCGACGTTTCTATAAACCCGAATATATCGCCTGCCCCGGCTGCGGACGCACTATGTACGACCTGCAGAAAGCATTCGAGGAAGTGAAAGCCCGTACTTCGCACCTGAAAGGCATGGTAATAGCCGTCATGGGCTGCATCGTGAACGGCCCCGGCGAGATGGCGGACGCTGATTGGGGCTACGTAGGCGAAGGCGGCGGCAAGGTGACTATATACAAAAAGAACGTGCCCGTCCTTAAGCACGTTCCCGAAACTGAAGCCGTGGACAAGCTTCTCGAGCTTATCAGAGAAGACCGGCAGCAGCCAGATAAACAGTGATCATCGGAAGCGCGATGATTGCGCTGTCCAGCCTGTCGTAGAGCCCGCCGTGGCCGGGAATCAGGTTCCCGGAGTCCTTCACCCCGAAATACCTTTTCCACATACTTTCGACGAGGTCGCCGAGAAGGCCGCCCAGGCTCGCTATTCCTCCGATAACCATAGAATGCGCCAGAGGGAACTTGAAGACGCCGAGGTAGTGTAGCGCCACCGCGCTTCCCACGCCGAACAGCACGGCCCCTGCGAGGCCCCACAGCGACTTTTTCGGGGAGATCGCGGGTGCGAGCTTTATGCTGCCGGGCTTCTGCCCCAGCGCTGTGCCTATGAAATACGCTCCCACGTCGGACACCCACACGGTCAGCAGCAGCCCGAGGATGAGCCAGCCGTCCTGCTCTCCGGCGTGATATTGGAGTATGGGCACCAGCGCCATCGGAAGGCCTATGTAACCGAGGCCTGCGAAGATGTAGGCCAGCTTGCCGTGGTTGGAGTGGTCCCTGTGCCAGATGGGAATGATCATCATCAGGAACACAGGGATGAAAGCCACGGCGATCAGGTTTAGCTGAGGGATGACCCCCGTCCTGTGCAGAACGAGAAAAGCATAAAGCAGTTCGGCGCTGAGGATCGCAAGTATGCGCTCCACGATAAAGTCAGTCTTCCCCACCGACATCACGAAGAATTCGTGCAGGGTCCACCCTATCGCGAACAGCATCAGCAAATGGAACAGTGGCGGCAGGACCACTGTCCCCACCACCACTATCACCGCGAACAACGCGCCGAAAATGACTCTTTTAGGCAGCTCCTTCATTCTTTACCTTCGGTCCAAGTATGGCCTCGACGTCATCCGCGAAAATGACCTCCTTTTCCAGGAGGAGATTCGCCACGGCCTCCCAGCCTTCTTTATGGTCCTTGAGGAGCTTGAGGGTCTTGTCGTGGATATCTTTGATGAGCTTCTTCACCTCTTCGTCCATCATTTCGGCTGTCTTCTCCGAGTAGGGCTTGGTGAATTCATATCCGCGGGCTCCGGTGCTGTCGTAGAAGCTGAGGTTGCCCACCTTGTCGGACATTCCGTAGTACTGGATCATAGCGTAGGCCATCTGGGTGAGGCGCTCAAGGTCGTTCAGCGCGCCGGTCGACGGCTCGCCGTTGAGAATCTCCTCCGCCACTCGGCCGCCGATCAGCGAGCACATCTCGTCCATCATCTGGCTCTTTGTGTGGAGCTTATGCTCCTCCGGCAGGTACCAGGCTGCCCCAAGCGCATTTCCGCGAGGGATGAGGGTGACCTTGAAGAGCGGGCTTGCGTTCGGAAGCAGCCAGCTTACGACGGCGTGGCCAGCTTCGTGGTGAGCAATGCTCTTCTTCTCGAAGGGGGTGATTATGGAGCTCTTTTTCTCGATGCCGCCGATGATGCGGTCCACGGCATCCAGGAAGTCCTGCTGCTCGATCTTTTTCTTGCCTCTGCGGGCGGCGGTGAGGGCCGCTTCGTTGCAGACGTTCGCTATGTCCGCGCCGCTGAAGCCGGGGGTGTGCTTGGCCATAAAGCTGACGTCGAAGTCGGCATCCAGCTTGAGGCCCTTGAGGTGCACCTGGAAGATTTCCTCGCGCTCCTTGAGCTCGGGAAGGTCTACGTGGATCTGGCGGTCGAAACGGCCTGCGCGCATAAGGGCCTTGTCCAGGATGTCGGCGCGGTTGGTGGCTGCGAGCACTATCACGCCGCTGTTCGTCCCGAAGCCGTCCATCTCCGTAAGGAGCTGGTTCAGAGTGTTCTCGCGCTCGTCGTTCCCGGAGAAGCCGGCGTTCTTGCCGCGGGCGCGGCCGACTGCGTCGATTTCGTCGATGAAGACTATGCACGGGGCCTTCTCCTTCGCCTGCTGGAAGAGGTCGCGGACGCGGCTTGCGCCCACACCCACGAACATCTCCACGAAGTCGGAGCCGCTGATGCTGAAGAAAGGCACGTCGGCTTCGCCCGCCACGGCCTTGGCCAGCAAGGTCTTACCCGTGCCGGGAGGGCCTACCAGAAGGGCTCCCTTCGGGATCTTGGCTCCCAGGGAGGTGTATTTCTGGGGATTCTTGAGGAAGTCCACTATCTCCACCACCTCTTCCTTCGCGCCATAGAGACCGGCGACGTCCTTGAAGGTGACATTGACCTTGTTCTTGTCAGTCAGCTTGCCCTGGGCCTTGCCCACGTTGAAGGGGTTCATACCGCCGCCGCCCTGGCCACCGGGACCGCCCATCCCGCGGTTCATTCCGCGGAACATCCAGATCCAGAAGACTACCAGAAGAAGCAGGGGCAGGGTCCACTGAAGGACGCCGTCCCAGATCTTGGAGTCGTGCTCCATTATGATAGGGACCTGCTGGGCCTGATCAAGCTGGGCGTTCAGCTGGCCGAATTCGCGCTCGGCGTCGAAGGTGCCGGACACGAGGAAGCTGAAGTGCGGCGATTTGGCAGGCACTTCCCCGCCGAAGCGGCTCTTGTACTGTTCGATCCTGTCCGGCTTGATGGTGATCGTGCCTTTAAGGTCGTTGCGGACGAAGTGAATGTCCTTCACGTCGCCCCTAAGGACCATCTCCTGCACCTCGGCCCACTCCACCTTCTGGGGATTGGCCCTGCTGCCGTCCCTGAACAGAAGGAAGAAGATACCTCCGACGAGGAGGATGTAGAACCACGAGAGGTTGATCTTGATGGTCTTTATCTTCGTTTTATTGTTTTTCTTCGGTTTCATCTTGCTTTATAGGTCTTGTGCGGAGCGTCGGCCCAGAGATCCTCCAGGCGGTAGAAATCGCGGTACTCCTTCTGGAAGATGTGGACGACTATGTTTCCGAAGTCCATAATGATCCAGAAATTGTTCTCCATACCCTGAATGCGGGACGGCTTGAGACCGAGTTTCTCCTTCGCTTCCTTGAGTATATTGTCCGCAATTGCGGAAACATTAGTTGTGGAACTACCGTCGCAGACCACGAAATAGTCTGTAATCGCCGTTCCGATGCTGCGGAGGTCAATGGACACAACGTTCTCCCCCTTTTTGTCGAGGATTGCGTCTGCTATGACGCGCAGGTCGTGTGTAATCATAAGCTGAAAATTATATGTATTTTTGCACTACAAATATAAACAAAAATAGGACCTAAGTAAAGATGTCAGGAATTAAGTGGTTCGCGGAGCTGGATTCCACAAATAACGAGGCCAGAAGGACTCTGGATGCCCTTGACAATTTTTCAGTGTTAGCGACAGAAAGTCAGACGGCCGGACGCGGGCAGGGGATTCATACCTGGTACGCCACCCCCGGGCGCAACCTCACTTTCACCGTGGTGCTGAAGCCGCGGGGACTGGACGCACGCGACGCGATACTCCTGACCCATATCACCACGGTCGCTCTCGTGAAGTATCTTGAACTCTACGGGGTGCAGGCCCGCATCAAGTGGCCCAACGACATCTGGGTGGGTGACAAAAAGATTTGCGGAATCCTGATCGAGAACGTCCTGGACGGCCAGTTCGTGCAGTCCAGCATAATAGGCATAGGCCTTAATATCAACGAAGAAGGCTGGCCGGATTACCTCCCGAATCCCGTGTCGCTGAAGGAACTGACCGGGAAGGAGTACGACATCCACGAAGAGATGGAGACCTTCTATAAGATTTTCTGCCGCCACGCGGAGATGATCTACGGCGAAGACGGCAGAAAGTTGTTGCAAGAAGAATTTGGAAAGAGAGTCTTCAGGCTTCCTGAAGGGCTTTGATCACCGCCGCCGGGTCCTGCGCGCCAAGCACGGCGCTTCCTCCCACCACTATGTCGGCTCCCGCTTCGGCGAGGGCTTTTATGTTTGAAGGGTTGACTCCGCCGTCCACCTCGATGAGGGTCTGGGCCCCCTTGCGTGTGATCTCGGCCTTGAGCCTTGTGACTCTGTCTATAGTCTCATAAATGAATTTCTGGCCTCCGAAACCGGCAAACACCGACATCACGAGGATGAAGTCGGCTTTGCCCACATATCTGAAGACCTTCTCGATCTTCACGTCCGGGTCCAGCGCCACGCCCACCTTGAAGCCCATTTTGTGGGCCTTGCGGATGAAACGGGCGGTCTTGCAGCCTGCGGCCTCAATGTGGAAACTGACGTACTGCACGCCGAGCTCCTTGAGCCTTTCGAACCATTTGTCCGGGTTCTCCACCATAAGGTGCGCGTCCAGGGGCTTGGTCGCTATCGAGGCGATGCTTGCGACCACCGGGAAGCCGAAGGATATGTTGGGCACCAGGGTGCCGTCCATAATGTCCAGGTGGATGAGGTCTGCGTGCTGGTCCACCATCCTCACGTCTTTTTCGAGATGGAGGAAGTCGGCGGTAAGGAGTGAAGGAGCTACTAACATAACTATTCGAAGTTGACTACTACGTCTTCCAGATGGCGGACGAACTTGTCCAGGCTGGCAAGCTCGAGATTTTCGCCCGGGGCGTGCACTCCCCTGAGGGTGGGCCCGAATGAAATCATATCCAGGCCGGGGAACTTCTCGAGGAAGAGTCCGCACTCGAGGCCTGCGTGGATGGCGAGCACCAAAGGCTCCACCCCGAAGCATTTTTTGTAGGACTCCACACACACTTTTAGTATGTGCGAGTTCACGTTCGGGTTCCAGCCGGGATATTCGCTGAGATGCACCACCTTCGCTCCGCCCAGCGCGAGCGCTGCCTCCACCTTCGCTGCGGCGGCGCGGCACGCTGGCCTGGAACTGCTTCGCTGGCTGGTGCACACGAACACTGTGCTGTCCGATAGATCTGTGTGAACAGCCGCGAGGTTGGTGCTGGTCTCCACGAAATCTTTGATGTCCTGGCTCATAGCCAGCACGCCGTGGGGGCAGGCGTAGAGCGATGCGACTATCCTGCGGGTGCTGGCTTCGTCCATCGCTTCATCGGCCTTCGCCGGAGTGCAGCTGAAGCAAAGCTTAGGGTCAGTGGTGTGGAACTCGTCCGCTATCACCTCCCCGAACTCTGCAAACGCTGCCTTGAGCGCCGATGCATCCGCGGTCAGCACTATCGCGCCGCAGTCGCGGGCTATTGCGTTGTGCTTGCCTCCGCCGTCGAAGCTGACCAGCCTCAGACCGCCGTCCAGCTGCGAATAGAGGAAGCGAAGCATCAGCATCACGGTGTTCGCGCGGCCTTTGTTGATGTCGTCGCCGCTGTGGCCGCCAAGGCCCCCGCTGATGCTGAGTTTGAGAGCCTCGCGTGCTCCCGCGGGCTCGGTATTGAATTGATATGTGGCTTCGGTGGTGACTCCGCCGGCGCAGCCGATGAACATCTGGCCTTCGTCTTCGGAATCGAGGTTGATGAGGGTCTTGCCGGTGAAGAAGCCGGGCTGCATCGCTTCGGCTCCGTCCATTCCGGTCTCCTCGGAGATGGTGAAGATACACTCGAGGGGACCCGTCTTGTCGTCGCTTTCAAGCAGCGCGAGACAGGCGGCGATGCCGATTCCGTCGTCGGCGCCAAGGGTCGTCTCCTTCGCGATCATCCAGCCGTCTTCGATCACGTACTCTATAGGATCCTTCAGGAAGTCGTGTTTTGATTCGGGGAGCTTCTCGCACACCATATCCTGATGCGCCTGAAGCACGAGGGCGGGAACATTCTCCTTACCCGGAGCGGCTGGCTTGCTTATGCAGACGTTGCCGATTTCGTCGCGCCTTGCCTCCAGGCCGTGGCCTTTCGCCCACTCCAGCAGCCAGGCGGTGATGGGTTCTTCGTGCCCTGACTCGCGGGGAATACGGGTAATCTCCTTGAAAATCTCAAGGACTCTAGTTGCATCCATAACAGAAAATTATATTTCGACAGGGGCGAGTATGCTCTGAAGGTCAGTCACATACTTCTTGAAGACCCTGTCCGTACTCATCAGGTCTGAGACGATGGCGCAGGAATGCAGCACCGTGCTGTGGTCCTTGCCGCCAGTCTCGGCTCCGATTGAGGAAAGGGAGCAGTTCGAGATGAGGTTGCGGCAGAGGTACATCGAAATCTGGCGCGCCTGCACTATCTGGCGCTTGCGGGAATTCGACACGAGGTCTGCGTGTGTGATCTTGAAATACTCGCAGACGGTGTCCTGCACCTTCGCAATGTTGATTTCGTTGGTGTTCTCACCCACTATCTTGTCCACGATGCTGCTTGCAAGCTCTATCGTACAGTCTTTATGGGTGTAGGTCGCATAGGCCATCATCGAGATCAGGGCTCCTTCGAGCTCCCTGAAATTGTTCTTCACATTGATGGCTATATGCTTCAGCACATCTTCTTCCACCGGAAGGCCTTCCTGCAGGCAGCGCCTGCGAAGCATCGCGAGGCGGGTGTTGAAATCCGGA
>JAFYIK010000214.1 GCA_017538685.1 Bacteroidales bacterium
CCCTCTCCGACGGCGAAGTGAAGGCCGACGAACTCGAGTACATCGACGCCGAAGACCACCGCAAGCTCGGAATAGAGATCCACTCCGGAAAGAACAGGATAGTCCGCCGTATCTTCGAAAGCCTCGGCTACGAAGTGCGTGCTCTGGACCGCGTCTACTTCGCCGGCCTTACCAAGAAGGGCCTCAAGAAGGGCGAATGGCGCCAGCTCTCCGAAGGAGAAGTGAACATCCTCAAGATGGGCGCATATGTTTAAGTCCGGGTTCGTAAACATTATCGGCAACCCGAATGTGGGGAAGTCCACGCTGATGAACGCGATGGTGGGCGAAAAGCTCAGCATCGTCACCGCAAAGGCGCAGACCACCCGTCACAGGATAATGGGTATAGTGAACGGAGAAGACTACCAGATAGTCTACTCCGACACACCCGGCATCCTCAAGCCATCGTACCGCCTGCAGGAGGATATGGTGAACTTCGTGGACGCCGCAATCGGCGACGCGGACGTTATCCTCTATGTGACGGACACCGTGGAAAAATCCGACAAAAACAGCGAGTACGTGGAGAAGCTCAGCAAGCTCGAGTGCCCGGTGATTATTGTCGTCAACAAAATTGATATAAGCGACCAGGCGAGGGTGATGGACATCCTTGCGTACTGGAAGGAAAAAGTCCCTCAGGCCATGGTCATTCCGGCCTCGGCCCAGGAGAAGTTCAACCTGGACACCATCCTCGCGACGGTGGTCGAGAAACTTCCCGAAGCCCCGGCGTGGTACGACCAGGACACTTTCACTGACAGGAACCTGCGTTTCTTCGCATCGGAGATAATCCGGGAGAAGATCCTGCTGAACTATAAGCAGGAGATTCCCTACTGCTGCCAGGTGGAAATCGAAAGCTTCAAGGAAGGATCCGAGAGGTACGACATAGGCGCGGTCATCTACGTGATGCGCGAGTCTCAGAAGGGTATCGTGATAGGCAAGCAGGGCGCAGGCCTCAAGAAGGTGGGCACCCAGGCCCGCATCGATATGGAAGATTTCTTCCAGAAGAAGGTGTTCCTGAGCATCTATGTGAAGGTGGATCCCGACTGGAGGGAGAACAGGAAAGAACTGCGTAAGTTCGGCTATGAAGACTAACGGATAGTATGATTGAAGAAAACGAAGATATAATCGAAGAGATCAGCGAGGACGAGCTCGAAGCACCAGTCGAAGGCGATGAGACTCAAGAGTCGGGCAAATACGACCGGCTCCTGGGCAGCGACGCCCAGAAGTTCAAGCTTTCGGGTATGTTCAAGAACTGGTATCTGGACTATGCCTCGTACGTGATCCTGCACAGGGCCGTGCCGCACATCGTGGACGGTCTGAAGCCCGTGCAGAGGCGCGTGCTGCACGCTATGTACAAGATGGACGACGGCGGTTTCACCAAAGTCGCGAACATCGTGGGCCAGGCGATGCAGTACCACCCCCACGGCGACGCCTCCATCCTCGGAGCGCTCGTGCAGCTGGGCCAGAAAGGCTTCACCGTGGACTGCCAGGGTAACTGGGGAAACATCCTCACCGG
>JAFYIK010000215.1 GCA_017538685.1 Bacteroidales bacterium
AAAAGATTGTATTAAGAGCACCATAACCCAAATACAACTCTTGAGTTCTGAATGAATCCACTATTTTGATCGCATTTCTAAGTCTCCTGCTTGCTTCTCTCAAAACTATCGGCTCCGAAAACGGGTGATCGTTATGGGCATATGCAAGAAAGTTCCACCGGATTTCTTCCGCTTTATCACACAACTTCTTGTTAGTATGGTTGTTATAAAGATATCCGGCAATTGTTCTTATATTCTTTTCTCCATATTTTACTGATGATCCGAAAGCCTTATGGAACACAGCGCCCTCGCGCCCCACGTCAATATTGTAGTATTTGGCGAACAACGCAGTGATCACAGCTATGAATTGTTCAACATCCGCCCGTCTTCCGGCACATAGTAATTGGTGCAGATGGTTATACATTAACGCCAACCCTAACACCTGGATTCCATAGCGTCTTGCAAAAACACAGAAGATTGTGAAATAGACCAATAAATCCTGGATAGTGTAGAAAATAACTCCCCAATCTTTGCTGTACTGATAAATGTGAATTGCTTTTTTCATAATAAGCTTAGTATTGTTGCAGCTAATGTAGAACAGTTTTTTCTAAAAGCAATGTCTTTTCTCGCAATATTTTATGTATGATAAGTAGTTGTTACACAAGTGTTTAGTATGTATTTACATTAACAGCGGCCATACCCTCCGTACAAGCGGTTGAATCATCTCTCGCGCTGGAATAAAGGTAGGGCAGGCTATGCTTCGATTGATATTGGCTTGGGCGTCAGCCCGGCATAAGATGTTGATTAGATGTATGCCGCCCCCACACGGCCGGGGCGAGCACAAGCACTCGTTTATGTTCTCCCCCTCCCGCGTCCGGAACAAAAATAGACGTCCTAGTTTTTGACTTCCGGACACGATTTTGATTTGAAAATCGGGGCCGGGAGGCAAAAACTAGGATGGGGCAAGCCGAAGGCGCGGCAGGGCACATTCGAGACTTGCTGCCTCTCGAACCCTATTATATCATATTTTGATTCGAAACCCTGGATTTTGGCTTGATCCCTGTTTTCTCCGCATCTCTTTCGGCGTACGGAAAAGAAGATTCTAGACAAGCTCTTATTATCACGTGATTATTTTTACACAACATACTTGTAATCAGCGGATTAACATTTACACTTTTTCGTATAAAAAGATCCCGAAATCCTTCTGAAATAAAAATCTCCTATCTATATTCGCCCATAAAGAGCTATTATGAAAAGGGCTACGCACATATTTCAAAGAGGGGTGGAAGGAATGGTTATCTTCTACACCTTGCACGATTATTTGGTATACTACACCATCTTTTGTGTCTATGCAAAAAGAATGGGATTGCAGGTTCTGGGGCTGGCGATAATGTACAATCACCTGCATATTCTTGTTGTCGGCGGAGATAAAACGATCATCAAACGTTTTATGACTGTCGTAACATCCGTTTTTGCAAGAGAATACAACGGTGATATCGGGAAAAATGGAGACGTATTTCAACGGCCATACGGCACTTCTGTCAAGTATGGTGAGAAGGAGATACGCACGTTATGCGGATATCTCTATAATAATCATACGAATGGCAAATTGTGCAAAAAGGCGGAAGATATCAGATGGAATTTCCTTGCCTACGCCCATAACGACCACCCTTTTTCAGAAAAGATTCCACTAAGAAATGCCAGAATGGTGTTTAGGAGGGCAATGAAAATGGCTCAAGCAGTACAGGAGCGTGGGGATTATTTGAGTTATGCCGCACTGCGGAGAATATACAAAGGACTCACGAACACAGAAAAGGAAGCCATCACAGACTACATCATCAACTTATATAACATAATCGATTACAAGGCACTGGAAAGTCTTTATCCTTCTTACGAAGAAATGGTGTACTCTTTCAACGCCAATGTCCATCACGATTATGACATTCCGGAATCTGACGAGGATCGTAAAGGAGACTTTCGAGCATATCCGATTCTTTCCCGGTTAGTTATAGAATCCAAAATAGTGAGTGGACTAAAACAACTATTACTTCTTCCGGAAGATGAAAGATTGATGCTTGCACTAAAGTATCAAGCTCAAACTGGATTGCCTCTCAATAAAGTCTGTGCCTTCTTCCACGTAAAAATCAGTTTTGACCAGCTCTTACAAGGGAATTATTAATACACACTGTATCTGCCCGTGGGGGCTAAGGCGCTAATTATCAGCGCCTTACGCAAATTAGGTCTGCCAAAAACGGCAGACCTAATTTGCACAACTTTCTATATGATAGGGAGTTAGCCCCCACGCCCTGCACCACACACTCCCACGACCCCGGGTTAAAGACAACCGCGAACCACGAAGCCGCGCCGCGAACCATCCCCTGCTATTTCAACTTCGAAATCACCGTTTCCGTGAGCCAGGCTTTGTAGTCGGACCATTTGTAATAGCATCCCTGGACGGGCTCGACGGGGAGAGTGCCCTCGCGGCCGTTCAGGACCACCTTCACGAGCACGTCGGGCGATTTCTTCGATTTGTAGAAGACGAACTGGACGTTGCAGCCCATAGGGATCTCGCGGACGGGGTAATAGACATAAGCCTCCTCGGCAGAGGGTATCTCGCGGCCGAAATAATTGATTCCGGCGAGGGAGAGGTATCTGTCCAGGACATAGTCGTGGCCGAAGCGGAGTTTGACCGACGGACGGTCTGAAGCCAGAGCTTCGTCCGCCGACTCGACCAGCCTTTTGATAAGCGCGCCATAGTTCAGCGCGTCGCTCATCGATTCGTAGAACCAGATGCAGTCGCAGAGGTAGAAGCCCTTAAACTCTTCTGGGGTGAACATCTCGGGAAGAGAAACTTCGAAGTCGAGGCTGTTCAGTCCGATGTAGGCCATATAAAGTTCATAGAGCCAGGAATCCTTTTCCGAACCAAGTGCGGCGTCCGGGTCTTTGAAGATGCGCTTCAAAAGGCCATCGACGTCAATCAGCTTAGTAGTGTAGACCCAGGCTTCGTCTCCGGCGTGTGCCCTGGGGATTTCTTCCTGAGGGCCGAGCTTGCAGGGATTGCTGCCCGACTCCGGGATGCAGTCGTCGAAGTAGAGCGAGGACATCTGTGCATAGACATCCAGCTTCGGATCGCATTCCTTAAGGCTCAGGCAGAAGGCCTGCATACTCATCATTGCGCGATGTGAGTTGCTCGAGGCGGCGAAAATCGAAGGATTCTTCTTGAAAAGCTTCGGATAGCTCTTGTACATATGACGCGCAATCGCCTTATGCTGTTCCCATCCTTTGCGGGTCAGATCTCCCGTCTGGGGGGCGCATTGCTCCGCGAAGGGCTTGTAGGCTTCCTGGAGGCTGAGGCCGAAGTCGGTGAGGTTTCCGGCCTCCCGCTGGGACGTGAGGACTTCGTCTATCCAGGTGTAGGTCTTCTTGTTCCAGGCGAAGCGTGAGCCGTGGCGGCCGTAGTGGGCGATGTAGAACGGTTCATAGCCTTTAGGCGCTTTCGAAGGAGCCTCGAATTCCGAAGGACGGATGACGTCGTTGTAGCCGTAGAGACGGTCGGGGTTGGCAGCGAGGATGGAATCCTCACGGGCCCTGTCCTGGGCGAGGGCAAACGAGCCCGCCATCAAGACAGCAATAAGAAGAATCAACTTTTTCATATCACGTAAAAATAGCCAGAAATTTTGGAATTCCGAAAAATTGTCTACCTTTGCAGTCCATTTAAACAACCGAAGAGAAAAAGGGGGTGATTTAAGGAATGATTATCGTACAGGTTAAGGAAGGCGAAAACATCGAGCGCGCTCTGAAGAAATTCAAGAGAAAGTTCGAAAAGACAGGTGCTGTCCGCGAAATGCGTGCACGCAAGACTTTCGAGAAGCCGTCTGTCAAGCGCCGTGTAGCGAAGATGAAGGCGATCTACGTACAGCATCTCCGTCTCGAGGAAGATCAGTAATCCCCTCTTTGAGATACTAAGACCGACCCCTCAAAAGGTCGGTTTTTTTTGTTGGCACGGCATTTGACTATAAACCAAGGCAGTTACTAAAGCCTTTATAATGAAAAAGATATTTCTTGCTTCTTTGTCCGCTCTCGCGCTGCTGGCACTCGTGCCTGGCTGCGAAGCAGAGCAGCTGATCATAACGGTGGAAAGCAACGACGATCCGGACGATTCCGAACCGGACGACGGCACCGGCGATTTCTTCATCACATCCGCAGACACCGACCTCACAGATTTGGACAATGTGGGGGCGGCGTCCTTCCACCGTAAGATTTTCGTCACCTGGTCGGATGCCGGCGCGGAAGTCTCCGAGCCCGGCGACAGCATCACCGTCAGCATAAGCGGCGGCGGCGTGACCATCACCAACCTCAGCTCGGACCGCATCATCTACGAGCTCTCCGGCTCGTCGGCGAACGGCTTTTTCAAGCTCTACAGCGCAAAGAAGCAGGCCATCGTCCTGAACGGCCTCTCCCTGAGCAACCCCGGCGGCGCGGCAATCAACAACCAGAGCCATAAGCGCACGTTCGTCGTGGTGGAAGGCGAAAACTTGCTCAGCGACGGCCCGACATATCCGGAGGTCAGCGGCGAGGACCTCAAGGCCGCCTTCTACTCTGAAGGCCAGCTGGTCTTCTCCGGCACCGGCGCGCTTACCGTCACCGCCCAGGGCAAGGCCGCCATCACCTCGGACGACTACCTCCGCTTTATGTCCGGCCCCACCATCACCGCGACCTCTTCGGCCGGCCACGGCATCCGCGGCAAGGACGGCGTCACCGTCTCGAACGGCACCCTCAACATCAGCGTGTCCGCCTCGATGAAGAAGGGCATCTCGTCCGACGAATTCGTCAAGTTCGACGGCGGCACGACCACCATCAAGGTCACCGGCAGCGCGGGCTACGACTCGGAGGGCAAGGACTACGACGGCACCGCGGGAGTGAAGGCGGACAAAGACTTCACTATGAACGGCGGCTCGCTCGTAATCACCAACTCCGGCCAGGGCGGCAAGGGCATCAGCGTGGACGGCAAAGCCACCTTCAAAGGCGGCACAGTCAAGGTCGACGTCACCGGCTCGAACTACTCGAAGGGCGACATCTCCGCCAAGGGCATCAAGGTGGACGGCGCCATCGAATTCAGCGGCAGCACCGTCGCGGTCACCGCCTCCTCGCACGAGGCCATCGAGGGCAAGAGCACCATCACCGTCAGCGACGGCGACGTCTACGCCTACTCCTCTTCGGACGACGCGATCAACAGCGCGTCCACATTCACCGTGACGGGCGGCATCATCACCGGCATCTCCACCGGCAACGACGGTATGGACGCCAACGGCAACTTCAACATCAGCGGCGGCATCGTGTTCGCCGCCAGCTCCCGCTCTCCCGAGGTCGCGATCGACGCGAACACTGAGAAGAATTTCAAACTGACCATCACCGGCGGCACCATCTTCGCGATAGGCGGACTCGAGCGCGGCAGCACTTTAAGCCAGAGCTGCTACCAGGCATCCTCCTGGAGCAAGAACACCTGGTACACGCTGACTGTCGGCTCCGACACATATTCTTTCAAGACTCCTTCGGTGAGCGGCACTCCGCTGGTCGTCTCAGGAGCATCCACTCCTACTTTGAAGAGCGGCACCTCCGTGAGCGACGGCACCGCCTGCGCCGCCGGCAACATAATCATTGGCGGCACGGTGAGCAACGGTTCATCGGTGAATCTGAGTTCCTACACCTCCGGCTCCGGCGGCGGCCCCGGCGGTGGTGGCGGTGGTGGCCCGCGCTGGTAAAAGGTGCAACGGCGCCGGAAGCCCTCCCCGCCGCGCCGGGAGCCCCCTCCCCAGTTCTCCAGCCAAATACCGCGTGGGGGCTATCTCCCTGAATAATAGTAAGTTAATTAAAAGAGGTCTGCTAAAAACGGCAGACCTCTTTTACTTAAAACGCTGATACACAACAACTTATTCCCCACGGCTCACCATAGTCAGAGAGAAAAAAACCACCCCGGACAAAAATCTCCAGGGTGGTGATAGAAGAAACGTCTAAGAGCTATTATTCCGCCATTGCGAAATGGATGCCGTCGAGCTTGTTCCAGTCGCCGCGGGTGAAGTCGGGGAGGACGACGGGCATAGAGCCGTGGTTGATGGAGACCTCGGTCAACTCAACTAAAGAGCTCCACTCGGCAGCGTCGTAGACGTCCTGGTCGAGAGGAAGGCCGTGGTGCAGGCAGTAGATCAGGCGGTAGTCCATAATGAAGTCCATTCCGCCGTGGCCGCCGACCTTGCGGGCAAGGTCCTCGATCTCGGTGACGAAGGGATACTTGTAAGCCTCCATAATCGCGGTCTGCTCGGCGAAGGTCATATACTGCTCGGCATCGAGAGCGTCGTAAGCGACGTCCTTGAGAGCCGCGCCGCCAAGAGCCAGGCCGGGAACCTCGAACTCCTCGTTCGGATACTTATTGGCATAGCCCTTCGTGCCCTGCACCTGATACATACGGCTATAGGGCTGAGGGGTCACCACGCTGTGCTCGACCAGAATGGTCTTGCCCTTGCGGGTGCGGATCAAAGTCGAGGTATTATCTCCGTTGGCATACTTGGAAACCACTCCCTTGCCGTAGCGCTCGTCAGCCTTATCCTGGCCGGCGAAAGCGTCGGTGTCCATAGCCACCAGGACGTCCATCTTGTCTCCGCGATGGATATTGAGATCCTGGCAGACGGGGCCGATGCCGTGAGTCGGATACACGTCGCCGTGGTGATCCTTGTTATAAGTCATACGCCAGTCGCCCTGGTAGTTGTCCCAATAGGGCTCCAGGTTATGGCAGTACGAACCCTCCACGTGCACGATCTCGCCGAAGAGGCCGTGCTGGGCCATATTTAGGCAGGTCAGCTCGAAGAAGTCGTAGCAGCAGTTCTCAAGCATCATACAATGCTTGCGGGTGCGCTCGGAAGTGTTCACGAGGTCCCAGCACTCCTTGATCGAAGTCGCCGCAGGCACTTCGATGGCGGCGTGCTTGCCGTGCTCCATAGCATAAACTGCGATGGGGGTGTGCAGCTGCCAGGGAACTGCGAGATAGACAAGATCCACATCGGGAAGCTCGCAAAGCTGCTTGTAGCCTTCAGGGCCGCTGAATTCGTGGATAGCGCGGGGAGCGCCGAGTTCCTCGAGTATGCCTTGGGCCCTCTCGATGCGCTCGGGATAGAGGTCGCACAGAGCGACGATGGTCGCGTCCTTGATGTAAGGGAAACGCCACACGGCGCCGGTGCCGCGGTCGCCAAGGCCGATAAGGCCTACGCGGACGTGCTCGATGGGCTCGGCCGCGAAGCCGAGCATACTCTGTTGGTCGGCGGGGCGATCGGGGGTGTTGTAAACGATCTGATTACCTTTGATGGTGTAGCCGTACTCCGGAGCTTTGCAGCAGGAGAAGGCCATCGCGGCGAGGGCCGCAAGTAAAAACAATTTCTTCATATCGTCATCTATTATTATTCAAGCATAAGGCTGCGGAAATCGTCGATGTCCTGCTGAGACACTTTGGCGACTTCCAGAAGGTATTTCTCCACGCCCTCGGCAAAGGTCTTGCCAGGGGTGTCCTGAGCCAGCTCCCAGAAGTACGGGGTGACATCGCTGTAAACCCACGCCAAACGGGTGTTATGGAAGGTGGGGATAGTATTGGACTTCTTGTCGGAGGAAGACACGCTGTATCCGACGGGAGCGAAGTAGGTGAGCTCGTACTCCTTGGCGATATCTCCTTCGCGGACGCCCAGCACTCCCATAAGCAGGATGAACAGGGTGCCGGTACGGTCACGTCCGAGCGAGCAGTGGAAATAGACGGGTTTGCTGGCACGGACGCTGTTGACCACGAACTCGAAGCACTCCTTGACTTTTGCGGCATCGTCGGTCAACATAGTCTTGCCGCCTTCTTCGATAACAGGGGCGCAGTGGTCCAGACCGGCAACGGCGGGCTCGAACATCACGTCGGAATTGCCACGCAGGTCGAGTTCCGCTCCAAGGCCTTCGAAGAGAACTTCTTTCTCACCCACGGCATTCAGCGGGTACGGAGTCCACTTTTCGTTCAGACGGCCGCCACGATAGACCTTGCGGTACTTGATGGTTTTGCCGTCCAGAGTGGTCCAGCCGCCGAAGTCGCGGGCATTACGTCCGCCGCCGCCCTTGATATTGGGTTTCTGGGGATCTCCCTCGAAATACACCTGATGCAGATGGCCAGTGGTGGTGAAGTTGCCCTCCGCCAGGACTTTTCCGCTGGCTGCGGTCACGCTATAGGTGTAGTGGTCGTTGGGGACCAGGTTCTTGATGTTCACATAAATGGAACCGGCCTCGATCTCCTGTTCGCCCGACCAGCCGAGCTCATCTTCCAGACGGAGCTTCATAGCGCCGGATTCCAGGTCTTCTTCTTTCCAGCGGATGCTGTACTGGCTAGGGATGTCGCCGTCCGGCCACTCCTTACCCCAGTTGTCCCAGGTGAGGTTCACTCCGTCGAAACCGCCGTAATAGTCAAAAATCTTGGTCTTACGGGTGCCGTCGGCCTCTTCAATCCAGTCTTTGTAAGTCACCTCGGTGAGGAACTTCTCCACCAGAGGGTTGGTTGCAAGGACCTCATCGCCGCTCTTCAATTCATCTGCAGCGCCTGCCATAAGGTCGCCCTTCTGGGAGATGGTCACAGTGATGCCCACACGATCGCCTATGATGTTGATGTCGGCGATACGCTTCTTCTTCTTGTCCGTCTGAGTGTAGGTGTATGTCAGAGTGACGGGCTCGTCGGATGCTACGCCGCTCACAGGGTTGGCGGTGAGCCAGGACTTTGAGGTCTCGATCGTCCAGTCAGTGTTACACGCGAAAGTCAGCGTGCCGGAACCGGCAGTGCTTTCGACGATAATTTCACTTTCGCCGGTATAGACGATAGTGGGTTTCGTTTCAACCTCGGGTTCAGGGTCGTCGTTCTCTTGGTTATTCTGCGGGGGATTGCTGCAGAAAGACATCATCGGGACGATGAGCAGCAGGGAAAGAATTCTGTTAATCATATTATATGGATTATTTAACTTCAATCAAGTAACTGCCCTTGAACTCAGGGTGGATGAAAGGATTCGAGCCATCCAGCTCATATGAGCGGGGTTCGTCGGCCGCATACTCGGTGACAACATAATGTTTACCCGGGTCAAGGCCGCGCAGTTCGATCGCGCCGCCCTTCCAGGAAGGGGCGTAGAACGCGTAGTACATAGCGCCGTCTTTCTCGATGGCGTGCCCCTCCGGGATATCGAAGCCGTAGGAATACAGCCCGAGGTACTTGCCTTTCGAAAGCATCTTCTCGTTATAGATGGGCACCCACTTCTTCAGCAGCGCCTCCTTCTCGGGAGTCAGCAGGCTTCCGCCGTTCTGCTCGGCGTGGGGATTCGGCTTGGGCCAGGTGAATTTCGTGCCAATGATGCCGCCCACTCCGATCTGCGAGGGGAAGTCCAGCCCGCCGTCGGACAGCTCCACGTGGTCTGCATAATAAGCGAGGTCCGGGCAGAGCGCCGCATAGACCTTGCGCTTCATACGGATCTGGAAGCTCGAGGTGGGGTCGGAAGCCACGGCCTGGTTCATCCACGGCGTGTAGAAGAAGTTGATCGCGCACCCGCACGGGCATATCTGCAGCACGCAACCGGGCTTCAGCTCGTTCGCGCGCTCGTAAATCCTGCGGAAGTACTCCGGATGGCGCTCCTGCGCCTCTTCGGGATATGCCAGGCCGCTCGCCGGATTATAATCGGGAGCGGAAAGGTTCAGCTGCTGGCCGTCCATCTTGAAGCCGTCGAAGCCCCAGTCGCGAAGGAACATATCCACTACGCCCGCCGTGAACTCCCACGACTCTTCGTTCACCGGCGAGAGATACCAGCTGTCCCACCAGCTCACGAATTCGTGCTTGCCGTCTTTCTGGATGAGCATCATATCCGGGTGCTCGGCGACTGCCCTGCTGTCCGGATCGGCCAGGAGGGGCGCCCACCACAGCTTCGCCTTCAGGCCGGCTTCGTGGATCGCATCGGTGAGGCGGCGCATACCGTCCAGGCCGATCCGGTCGTTAGCCTCCCAGTCGCCTTCGCAGACCTGGAAGCCGTCGTCCACATCCACCCACTTGAAGCCCAGTTCCTTCACCTTCGGCAGGGTGCCTATCACTTCGTCCACGGTGAACTGGCGCTCGTAACCCCAGGCGCACCAGACAGCTTCGTATGCTTCGTCCGGCGACACGGGCGGAACGTAACCGCAGTTCGCCTGCATATAAGCGGCGAACTCGCGCACGGGGCCGAAGAAATCTCCGCCCTCGCCCTCTATGATAAAGTTGGCGTAGCTGGTAAGCGACTCGCCCGGCCCAAGCACGACCGGCTTATCATAGTCCTTGCGGATGACGGCGGTCGTCGTGCCCCACCTGCGGCGCACCGGGATGGAAACTATCCTGAGGCAGGGCTCCGCGAGGCCCACGGTCAGATTGCGTTCCGCGTTCCAGAGGGAAACCAGCGGAGTGCCTCCGCCGTAGTCCGAAGCGGTCATTCCGAGGAAATTCTTCTGATGATGACCGGGCTTGACGGGCTGAACCCAGTCGCGGCGGTCCTGGTAGGTCATAGGCTCAAGCGCCCAGAGCTTCCTGCTCTTGAAGCTGATGCGGGAAGTCTCCATCGCCCTCACCTTGACGGGGCGGGTGCCCACGTTGGTGAAAGTCACCGTGCGGACGACCATCCCGGGAAATGCCTCGGACGAATCGGCGGACACAGCCACCTCTATGTTCTTCAAGGGTATGTGTACGGGGCCCAGCAGCCTGTCCTGGGCAGGTTTGCCGCAGGAAGCCAGCAGAAGGGCGGCGGATAATAACACAAGTACTCTTCTCATATCCTAAAGCTTGAACTCCTGACCAAACCTGTTACGGACGATTTCGCGAACGGCCTCCAGCGAGGTGAAGGCACCGGTTCCGCCCGCGGCCGTCGTGTTCACGGCGCCGGTGAGGTTGCCGGTAATCTGGCAGTCCTCCAGCGGAAGGCCCTTGACGAACGCGCTCACGAAGCCGGCGTTGAAACTGTCTCCGGCGCCGATGGCGTCCACCACGTCTTTATTGAGGAAAGCGGGCAGCTCCACCCTTTTGCCGTTTCTATAGACCAGGATCGATCCCTTCGAGCCGCATTTGACGAGCATAGCGCGGCCCAGATACGGCAGCACCTCGGCGATCGCGCTCTCCAGGTCGGCCTTTCCGGTCAGAGCCTGAAGCTCCTTCTCGTTAGGCATAAA
>JAFYIK010000001.1 GCA_017538685.1 Bacteroidales bacterium
CTCGTAAATATCTAATAATGAGGCACTTATAAGTTTATTGCGCCAATTCTCCGAAAAAGATATTTTGTCGCACTGAGCCCTTGGGCTCCACATCGCAGGGCCCTTAGAGCGGTTGAGCATACGAAACTGGAGAGTGGACTCATCGGTGACTATTCCTGTCCATCCGCCGAGCGCATCGATCTCACGGACGATCTGTCCTTTGGCTATTCCGCCTACCGCCGGGTTGCACGACATCTTCGCAAAAGCGAGGGTATCCATCGAAATCAGGAGAACGGACGAGCCTAAGCCCGAAGCCGCCATCGCAGCCTCGCAACCGGCGTGTCCCCCGCCGACAACGATTATGTCGTACTCGCTCTTCACTTACTCCAGATTCTTCCTCAACTCAAGATAATAGTTCTCCTTGGAACGCATAGTCGCAATGTCTTCTTCGGTATGGTCGTCATAACCGATAAGATGGAGGAGGCCGTGTACCATAACCCGGTTCAGTTCGTCCTCGAACTCAGTGCCGTAGAACAGGGCATTCTCGCGAACGCTGTCGATGCTGATAAAAAGATCGCCGCTCAGAATATTCTTCTCACAGTAGTCGAAGGTGATAATGTCAGTGAAGTAGTCGTGCTGGAGATACTTCATATTCACTTCCAGGATATAGTTATCCGAACAGAATATTATGTTAATATCGCCTAACTTCTTTAACTCACTGACAGCCACCATACGGAGCCATCGATTGTTGAGTGCACGACCCTTAAGATTGAACGAAATATCCTCGTTATAATACCTGACCATATTCCAAGGCTGAAAAAAGACGCACAAATCTACAACTATTAAATCTAAAAATTGGATTAAAACAGAATAATTTTTACCTTTGAAGGAAATCCGCAAAAACTAAACTGAGATATGGAAGTTAAGAAAACACCAAAAGCAAGCCTTGAGAACAAGCGCCTTCTTTTCGTGGAGTTGGGTTTGGCCCTTACTCTAGCAATCGTGTACGGAGCATTTTCGTTCGGTACGGCGGAGAAGCAGACCTCCCTGCTCGACGCGGGCCCTCAGCAGGTAATAGAGGAAGAGATTATTCCTATTACGCAGGAAACTCCTCCCCCGCCGCCCGAGACCCCGAAAGTCCCTGTCCTTTCAGACCAGATCGATATTATCGATGACGATATCCAGGTGGACGACAATATCCTCAACCTCGAGGATGACGACGACCTCGGTGTGGAAATTATGGAATACGTAGAAGGTCCGGAGGATGAAGAGATAGAGGAAGAAGCGATCCCGTTCCAGCTCGTGGAAACCAAGCCTTCGTTCCGCGGAGGAGACGCAAACCAGTTCTCCAAGTGGGTTAACGAGAGGCTCGTGTATCCTGAGATCGCAAAGGAGAACGGTGTGCAGGGTAAGGTTATGCTGCAGTTCACGGTGGAGTCCGACGGCCGAGTGACCAACGTCCGAGTGCTTCGTGGAGTGGATCCTTCGATCGACAAAGAGGCAGTCCGTGTGGTTTCCAGCTCGCCGAAGTGGAGCCCCGGAAAGCAGAGAGACCGTGCAGTCCGCGTGACCTACACCTTCCCTGTTATCTTCCAGCTCAGATAACAAGCAAATTAATAACAAAAGAGGCTGTCCGGAAGGGCGGCCTTTTTCAATATAGATGAACGAACAAATTATAGAGAAAGCGGTGTTTGTGGGCATTATCAAGCCCTCAGACGACGAAAGAAGAGTTAAGGAGTATCTGGACGAACTCGAGTTTCTGGCTGAAACAGCCGGAGCCGTGGGCGACAAGAAATTCGTCCAAAGGGTTGACCGTCCGGATAACGCCACATATATCAGAAGCGGAAAACTCGAAGAGATAGCCGCATACTGCGAGGAAAACCATATAACCTATGTTATCTTCGATGATGAACTGTCCGGAATGCAGCAGCGCAACATCGAGAAGGTTATCAAATGCAGCGCGGTAATAGACAGGACCAGCCTTATACTTGAAATCTTCGCCCAGCGGGCAAAATCTTCCTATGCCAAGATGCAGGTGGAGTTGGCCCGCTACAACTATATGCTCCCGCGTCTGGCGGGAATGTGGACCCACCTCGAAAGGCAGCGCGGCGGTCGCGGTACCAGAGGTGGTATGGGTGAGACCCAGATAGAGGTGGACCGCCGTATCGTTAAGGAGCGGATAACCAAGTTGAAAGAAGACCTGAAGAAGGTAGACCGCCAGATGGCCACTCAGCGCTCGAACCGCGGTAGTATGGTCAGGCTGGCCCTGGTTGGTTATACCAATGTCGGTAAGTCTACCTTGATGAACGTGCTCGCAAAATCTGACGTATTCGCTGAAAACAAGCTGTTCGCCACCCTGGACACGACAGTTAGAAAGGTTGTCATTGAAAACGTACCCTTCCTGCTGAGCGACACCGTAGGATTTATCAGAAAACTCCCTACTCAGCTTGTAGAAGCCTTCAAGAGTACCTTGGATGAGGTTAGGGAAGCGGATATACTGGTACACGTGGTGGATATTTCCGCCCCTGACTTCGAAGACCAGATGAAGACTGTGGAGCAGACTCTACGCGATATAGGCGCCGCTAACAAACCGGTTTACGTGGTCTTTAATAAAATAGACGCTTACACCTACCAGCCATACGACGAATTCTCCCTGGAACCTAAATCCAAGGAGAATCGTACCCTTGAAGAGCTGAAAAACAGCTGGATAGCCAGTGAAAAGGCCCCTTGCATCTTCATCTCAGCCCTCAATAAAACGGGTATAGAAAAACTCCGCAACGACATCTACAAGATGGTTGCGGAGATTCACGCGGGACGTTATCCCTTCAATAATTTTCTGTGGTAATTACTCAGAGAACTTCGCTTTGAGGAACTCCCTGTTCAGACGGGCGATGTGAGCGACTGTGATGCCCTTAGGGCACTCGAGCTCGCAGGCGCGCGTGTTGGTGCAGTTTCCGAAGCCGAGTTCATCCATCTTAGCTACCATAGCCTCTGCCCTGCGTTTGGCTTCAGGACGACCCTGAGGCAGGAGCGCGAGCGAACTGACGCGGGCGGCCACGAAGAGCATAGCCGAACCGTTCTTACAGGTGGCCACGCAGGCTCCGCAACCGACGCAGGCGGCGGCGTCCATACTTTCCTCAGCTTTGTCGTGAGGGATAAGCATAACGTTGGCATCCTGCGCTGAACCGGTACGTACGGAGATAAAGCCTCCAGCCTGGAGGATCTTATCGAACGCACGGCGATCCACTACGAGGTCCTTGATAACGGGGAATGCTGCACTGCGGAAAGGCTCTACCGTGATGGTGGCGCCGTCCTTGAAGTGACGCATAAAGAGCTGACAGGTGGTCACGTGGTCGTCCGGACCGTGGGCACGGCCGTCGATATAGAGTGAACAAGCTCCGCAAATACCTTCGCGGCAGTCGTGGTCGAACGAAACAGGACCGCTGCTCTTGCATCCTC
>JAFYIK010000216.1 GCA_017538685.1 Bacteroidales bacterium
GCGATTGCCGCCGCCGGCGGATTCGACCTCTTCCTCGGAGGCATCGGCGAAGACGGCCACATCGCTTTCAACGAGCCGTTCTCACCGCTCTCCAGCCACACCCGCGTGGTTACGCTGACTGAGGACACCCGCATCGTGAACAGCCGATTCTTCGGAGGAGATATGAACCTCGTGCCGAAGCAGGCGCTCTCAGTGGGAGTCGCCACCGTCACAGGCGCCCGCGAGGTGGTCATCCTGGCGTTCGGTCCGAAGAAGGCCCGCGCTATCAAAGACGCAGTCGAAGGCCCGTACAGCCATATGTGCACAGTATCTGCCCTGCAGACCCACGAGAATGGCATCATCGTGGCCGACGAGGCTTCGGTGGGCGAGCTGAAGGTGAACTCCTACAAGTATTTCAAGGCTGTGGAAGCCGCTGAAAAACTTTAGCGCTTATGAAGAAGCTTTTGGTTTGCGCCCTCGCAATTCTTTGCGTGCTGCCGCTCTCGGCGAAGAAGAGGCAGGTGGCCATCGTCGCACACCGCGGTTACTGGCAGTGTGAGGCGGGCGGCAATTCACATAACTCCATCGCGTCGCTGAAGGCCGCGCAGAATGCCGGCTTCTGGGGAAGCGAGTTTGACGTGAATATGACGCAGGACGGCGAGATGATGGTGTTCCACGACGACGCCGTGGCCGGAATGCGCTTCATCGAGCACGACGCAGCCGAGTTCGCGGAGGTCAGGCTGCCGAACGGCGAGAAGATCCCCACGCTTGGCGAGTATTTGAAGCAGTTCAACAAGAACAAGAAGTGCCGTCTGGTCTTCGAACTCAAGCCCCATCCGGCCGAGTACGAAGAACTTGCCGTGGATAAGAGCATCGCTGCTCTCAAGGCTGCAGGTCTGTTCAATCCGAAGCAGGTGATCTTCATCTCTTTCTCGATGAACGAGTGCAAGTTGTTTGTGCAGAAATGCCCCGGATTCATCGTGCAGTATCTTGGCTCCGACAACAACCCGGACGTGTTCTTCGAGAACGGAGTCAACGGAGTGGACACTTATTTCGGCACCCTCTATAATCAGCCGGATTGGTACACGAAGGCCCGCAGCCACGGTATGAGCGTGAACGTGTGGACCGTGGACAAGAAGGAGGATATGCGGAAGATGATCGAGACCGGAGTGGACTATATCACCACCAACCGTCCCGAAGATCTTCGCGACCTTCTCAAGGAGATGAAAGTTAAGGAACTCAAAGCAGGTAAGAATTTTAAATAATGAAACACTTTTCACTACCCAAGGACGGCGGCCTTATCGAAAAAGGCCTCCCGAAAGACATCCTTCACAGTAAAGAAAGAATTTACACCGAGATTCTCGACACGCCTTACGTGGCCAGCCAGAAAGTGGCCGACGAGGTGATCAAGGCAATCAACGCTTTCAAGCCCACCGAGGCGAAGCCTCTGTTCAAGCTCGGTCTCACCACCGGCAATTCTCCGCTTCCTCTGTATAACGACCTTCAGAGGGCTTACTCCAAGGGAGAGGTTTCCTTCGCGAACGTTGAGGTCTTCTCCGTGGACGAGTACTATCCTGTTTCCCCGGAGGCCGCACAGAGCCGCAACCATCGTCTGCGTTCGGAACTTCTGGACCATATCGACGTGAAGGAGGAGAATATCCACATCCCTGACGGTACTGTCCCTGAGGATAAGATTTCCGAGTACTGCGCCAAGTTCGACAAAGCCGCGCGCGGAATCGACCTCCTCGTGATCGGCGTCGGTGAGAAGGGCCAGGTGGCTTTCAACGAGTCCTGGACCGATCGCAACAGCCGCACCCGTGTGGTGCTTCTGCCTTACCAGTCGCGCAAGCGTCAGGCTTCGAACTTCAACGGCGACATCCTGCACACTCCTTCGCAGGCCATCACGATGGGTATCGCCACGATGATGTCCGCAACCAGGGTTATCCTTATGGCCTGGGGTGAAGACAAAGCCGCTATGGTGCAGAAGATTGTCGAGCAGAAGCTCGATCCGGATTATCCCGCTTCGTTCTTCCAGCTCCACGACAACGTGAAGCTTTTCGTGGATGAGAACTCCGGTGCGGATCTTACCCGCATCGTCGCCCCCTGGTGCATCGGTCCCTGCGAGTGGACTCCGAAGTTCATCCGCAAGGCTGTGATCTGGCTCTGCGACAAGCTCCATAAGCCTATCCTGAAGCTGTCCTATCAGGACTACCTGCAGAATTCGCTCGGTGAGCTGGTGGAGAAGTACGGCCCGTACTCAGACATCAACATCAAGGTGTTCAACGACCTTCAGCATACTATTTCCGGTTGGCCGGGCGGCAAGCCGAACGCGGACGATTCAACCCGCCCCGTGGCTTCGAAGCCGTTCCCGAAGACCGTGCTGATTTTCTCGCCGCACCCGGACGACGACGTGATCTCTATGGGCGGCACTTTCATCCGCCTGGCGCATCAGGGACACAACGTCCACGTAGCCTATGAGACTTCCGGAAACGTGGCAGTCCACGACGACGTGGTTGTGCAGCATATGGACGCCGCCCGCGAACTCGGCTTCGGCGACCGTGTGGATGAGGTTTTGAAGCTTGTGGCATCGAAGGTGCCCGGCGAGCCCGAACCTCGTGAGCTGCTGAACATCAAGGCGGCCATCCGTCGTTCGGAGGCGAAAGGCGCCGTACATTCGTTCGGCCTGGACTATTCCCACGCCCACTTCCTGAATCTCCCGTTCTATGAGTCCGGCGGCATCAAGAAGCTCCCGCGCTCGCAGGCGGATGTGGACATCATCAAGGCGCTGCTTAACGAGCTGAAGCCGGATATGGTGTTTATGGCCGGCGACCTCGCCGATCCTCACGGCACCCATCGCGTTTGTACGGAGTGCGCGCTCGAGGCGCTCGATCAGCTCCGCGAGGAGAAGGTCGGTTGGATTGAAGGCACGCACGTGTGGCTCTACCGCGGCGCGTGGATGGAGTGGGAGCTCGGCCGTGTGGATATGGCCGTTCCGCTTAGTCCGGACGAGGTCGTGGAGAAGAGGCACTCGATCTATCACCACCTCTCGCAGAAGGACATCGTCCCGTTCCCGGGCGACGATCCGCGCGAGTTCTGGCAGAGGGCCGAGGAACGCACCGAAGGCACCGCCAAGCACTACGACGCCCTCGGAATGGCCGAGTACCAGGCGATCGAGGTCTTCTTGAAACTGTGGTAAATCTCGCAAAAATAGCGCATGTTGCTCTGGATATGGACGGAACCATATACCTGAGCAACACGCGCTTTCCCTGGACCCTAGATTTTTTGGAAGGGTTGAGGGAGATGGGGATTACGTATTCGTTTTTGACGAATAATCCTTCGAAGTCGCTGGCGGATTATATGAAGAAGCTGCAGGGGATGGAGATTCCGTGCACGGAGGAGCAGATGTACACGACGACTATCGCGATGATAGATTATATCCACGCGGAGTTTCCGTCGGCTCGTCGGTTATTCCTGCTCGGAACTCCGTCGATGATTTCTCAGTTCGAGGATGCGGGGTTCATTTCGTGCGCGGATTCGCCGGATGATGTTCCGGATATAGTTGTGGCGGCATTTGATATGACGCTGCAGTATTCGAGGTTGTGCCGTGCGGCGTGGTGGGTCAAGCAGGGGCTGCCGTATCTGGCGACCAATCCGGATAGGGTGTGCCCGACGGATCAGCCGACGGTGCTGGTGGACTGCGGGTCCATCTGCAAGTGCATCGAGCACGCGACCGGCCGTAAGCCCGACATAGTGCTCGGCAAGCCCGACCCGCAGATGCTCGCCGGGATCGAGCGCCGGCTGGGCTTGGAGCCATCGCAGATCGCGATGGTCGGCGACCGTCTGTACACGGACATCGCGATGGCCCGCGCCGCCGGCGCCGTGGGCGTCTTGGTTTTGAGCGGCGAGTCGACTTTGGAAGATGTTGCGAACGCCCCCGCCGGCTCGAAGCCCGACCTCGTGTGCGAGAATGTGCTGGAATTCGGAAGGTTGCTTAGAGATTCTCGTTGACATTTTGGTTGGAGAGGTTGCCTCCGAAAGCCTTCGCTTCGCTCATCCCTCCCACTTCGTGGGCCCCTCCCGTTCATGTGGCCACGGGCGGCCACAGGCCTTGGAGGCAATCCTCTCCAACCAAAATATCTATTAAATTGTGTGGGGGATAACTCTCTGAGTTAGAGGTATTTAGTTAAAGGAGGTCTCCCTAAAATGGCGCACCTATTATATGTAATTAGCTGAATATTAGCGGGTTATCTCCCACGCTTATTTGATTAATATGAATAGTTTTGGACATAGTTTTAGGGTGACGGTGTTCGGCGAGTCGCACGGACCGGTTGTGGGCGTCGTGCTGGACGGAGTGCCGGCAGGGATTGAGCTTTGCGAAAAGGATTTCGCGGAGGATATAGCCAGAAGGTCTCCGGGAGCGGCCGGGAAAGAAGACGGCCTTGGGTCGCTCGGAACTACGGCTCGCAAAGAAGCGGACAAGCCGCAGATTCTGAGCGGGGTGTTCAACGGCCACACGACAGGCGCACCCCTGGCGATAGTATTCGAAAACGCGAACGTCCGTCCGGAAGACTATGCCCAGTTTGCGGCGACTCCTCGCCCCGGCCACGCGGATTTCGTTGCAGCGATCAAGTTCGACGGGGGCAACGACCCGCGTGGCGGCGGCCACTTCGCCGGAAGGCTCACGCTGCCTCTCGTGGCTGCTGGAGTGGTTGCGAAGAAAATGCTTGACGGCATTGCCTTTGACTCGCGCCTTGTAGCTCTCGGTGGCAGTGAAGACCCATCGAATTGGGAAGAACTGCTCGTCCAAGCCGCGAAAGAAGGTGATTCCCTTGGCGGAGTCGTGGAGTGCTCCATAACGAACCTCCCTATCGGCGTGGGCGAACCCTTCTGGGATAGCGTGGAATCGATGCTCTCTCACGCCGTGTTCGCGATTCCCGGTGTCCGTGGCATCGAGTTCGGAGACGGTTTCAAGGCTGCTGCGATGAGGGGTTCGGAGCATAACGATCCCTTCGGTCCGGATGGCCGTCCTGTGAAGAATGGTGCCGGCGGAGTGAACGGCGGCCTCACGAACGGCTCCCCGGTTGTCTTCCGCGTCGCCTTCAAGCCGACCTCTTCCATCGGCAAGCCCCAGGAGACGTACAACTTTGAGAGCGGCTCCTGCGAGACGCTGACCGTCGGCGGCCGGCACGACGTGTGCTTCGCCCGCCGCTGCCCCGTCATCGTCGAGTCCGTCGCCGCCCTCGTCCTCGCCGATCTCATCAGCCGCTGAATAGTTGCGGAAAATGATTACCTTTGCAAAGGAGGAATAAGGATATGAAACACGACGATTTGAATCTTTGGTGGACGTCACTTTCAGTGGCGCAGAAGGAGAGGGTTGCCAAGAAGGGCATAAAGAAATACACGGGTAAGGATGCCGCGGAGGCGGAGTATCAATACCCTGCGTGCTCTGTGTGGTGGAACGCGCTGCCTGAAGAGCAGAAGACGTGGATCCACGACCACTGCGAGCATAAACACGGCTACATCCTCAAAGAGTGGGATGAAGCCAACCCCTACGGAGACTAGACGAGCTGAACGCTCAGCCAGAAATTCGTGTAATCCCGGCCGCCCTGATCGAGCTCCCGGGTTTTTTTAGGCTCCAGAATGTATTCGTGTCCGGAGTACTCGATTCTCAAAGACTCATCGTCGATGGCCTTGACAATGATCGAATGGAACAAATTGCCGGGATCTTCGTACGGAAGCCTCTTGTCGATTGCCATATCTTGGCGTGCGATTTCGGTCTTCTCGCAGAAAATGTTTCGTATTCCCGGGTCCGACGGGCTGTAGTGTACGTAAACGATAAGTTCTTTCCAGGTTTCCATAGACACAAAGATAGGGATATATTCGTTAATTATAGCCTGGGTTTCTGGATGACTCTGACGATGAGGGATGTCAGGTAGATGATTATGCCGTAAAGGACAGGAATCATACTGACTTTGAGTCCTCCGAACAACACGCAGGGGGAAATGAAATCAAATAGACCGGAAATCTGAGCCTCTGATGCGTCGGCAATCTGCTGCAACGCTTCGAACATCTGAAGAAGTCCGAGCAGAAGTGAGAAAACGCCGAACACAAGGGCGAAATTTCCTATCTCCTTTACCCAGCGGGGTGCTTTCCAGGCAGCGAAGAAAATTCCGACAAGAAGGATTGTCAGAACGGACATAAAAACTGGTCCGCCTTCAATAAAGAACTTTAACATAAGACAAACATTTTTTTGATTAAACTTCTGTTGCAAAGGTAGCGGACTACTGGCGGGGCGCAAAGCCGAAACCCCACGATGATTCGTAGAATCCCCATAATTGGTCTCTTACTATCAATAACCCGGGTATAATTATTATTTTTGTGTTGAGGATGAAACGGATACTTCTCATAACATATTGGGTTGTCGCTGTTCTGCTGGTAGCCATTGCTCTCAGCAGCCTGGATTATAAATTCTGGGAGGCGCTTTTAGTCGGCACCTTATTCCTGCCTGGCGCACTGGCTGCCAAAGTCTTTTTTCCTAAAGTGAACTACAACAATCGTATGGCAGGTATCCGTGACACGACTTTTGTGGTTTTGGGGATTTTGACTGCGGAACTTTTTCTCTTTATGGCGGCACACTATTATATCTTCACGGTAAGAGACCGCCCCGAGTTACCTTTCGCGGTCCGAGATATTCCACACATCCTGACTAACCCCGTTTTTGTCGCTATTATCTTGACCGCGCTTGCCGCCGGTTGCCACTTCTTCGAATCCTGGCTCGATAAGAAATTCCCCGGTCGCAATGACTCGATTTCGTTTAATTCGGAGAGGAAGCAGGTCAAGTTGAACATCGACGAGATAGTCTATGTCGAGTCCAACGATGATGTCACCACGGTGGTTGCCACCAAGGGCCGTCATTTCAAGAATTACACTCCTATCTCCCGATGGGAAGCCATTCTTTCCCCCCGCTTCATCAGGATACATCGCTCCTACCTTGTGAACAAGACTAAAGTCACTCGAATTGACGTGGACCTCCTCTATATCGGCGATATCCAACTGCCAATTTCCCGCAAGTATAAGGACGCGGTCAATAATCTTTAGCTGTTTTTGCTGTTGGGCGTCAGCTCGCGAACCCCCTGCGGCCGAATCCGCCAAACAGCGCCACGAATAATGGCATTAAGTGATATCTGATGTGCTTTTGTTGGGGGTGAGGTGTGGCGCTAGTGCCGATTTCGAGGGTAGCGCCACGTGGCGCGGTTACGGAAACGCCCCACAGTTACTTCCGGGCGGTATCACTGGTTTCGTGCCGTGGCGCTATCTGGCGAGAAAATACCCAATATCTCGCCGGAATCAGAGGCGCGCCCCAAGCACGAGAAAGCAGCACCGTTCGGTGCGGGGAGATTCTGGAGGGCAAAGCCCGACTCAGGGA
>JAFYIK010000002.1 GCA_017538685.1 Bacteroidales bacterium
ATTTGCACCGTTCTTTCAGCGCGCACTTCCCGCAACGGGGGGTGCGCGCGGTGCCCACATAGCGGCCGTGCAGGATCAGCCAGTGATGCGCGACGGGCCGCAGTTCTTCCGCGATATGGGCCTCAAGGTCGCGTTCCACGGCCTCGGGGGTCTTGCCGTCCGACAGTCCCAGCCTGTGCGCCACCCTGAACACGTGAGTGTCCACTGCGATCACTGGCTTGTTGTACACGATCGAAGCTACCACGTTGGCGGTCTTCCTGCCCACTCCGGGAAGAGTCATAAGCTCGTCGATGTCGTCAGGCACCTCCCCGCCATAGAAGCCGACAAGCCTTCGGGCCATACCGACCAGATGGTCGGCCTTGGAGTTGGGATAGGAGACGGACTTTATGAGGTCGTAGACCTCCTCGGGAGAGGCGGTGGCAAGAGCTTCGGGGGTGGGGAAGCGCTCGAACAGCGCGGGCGTGACCAGATTCACCCGCTTGTCCGTGCATTGGGCTGAAAGGATGACCGCGCAGATGAGCTGGAAGGGGTTGAGGAAATCGAGTTCGGATTGCGCGTCGGGGGCATTCTGCGCGAACCAGCGCACTATTGCTTCGTAGCGGGCTTTGCGGGTCATACGGAGATGCTGAGGTCTATCGCTTCTTTCTCACGGTTGAATTCGCGGCAGTGCTCGTCCGCGCAGACGAACACCCTTCCGGGGTAGTTTTCGAAGATGCTGCGGTCGTGGGTTACTATCACCACTGCGGTGCCGAAGTTCTTGTTCAGTTTGCAGAAAAGTTTCATAATGCCGTCCGCCGTCTCGGAATCGAGATTGCCGGTGGGTTCGTCGGCCAGGATCACCTCCGGCCAGTTGAGGATGGCGCGGGCGATTGCGACTCGCTGCTGCTCGCCTCCGGAGAGCTGGTGGGGCATTTTGTGGCCTTTGGTCTCCATCCCCACCTCCGTCAGCGCTTCCTCGATGCGCTTTTCGGTGGCGGTGCCCTTCTTCCAGCCGGTCGCCGTGAGGACGAACTCAAGATTGTCGTGCACATCCCTGTCCGTCAGGAGCATAAAGTCCTGGAACACCACGCCGCATTTCCTGCGGAGCATAGGGATGTCCCTGGTGCGGATGTTGTGCACCCTGAATCCGCAGACGTCGCAGGTGCCTTTCGCAAGGGGATAATCGGCTATGAAGGTCTTGATGATGGAGGTCTTTCCGGAGCCTACTTTGCCTACTATGTAAACGAAATCTCCGGGATAGATGTCCATATCCACGTCGTACAGAATGGTCTCGTCTCCGCCTTTGATATGCGCGTTCCTGAGGGTGATCAGGGCTTCCTTTTCCTGGGCCATCAAAAAATGAAATTTTTGTAGTGAAACACTACAAATATAGCGAGAAATTTAGTAAATTTGGCAGATTTGAAACGTTAATAAAAATTTACCGAAATATATGAGGGTTTTCCCGCTCCGTAAGCTCGCCTTCCTGGCGGCAGTTCTCACTCTCCTGAGTATGCCTTCTGCATTTGCAAAGGATACGAAAGCATATAAAACAGCGCTCGATATGTACCGCCACGGTATGTATGAGAGGGCTATGGCCCTGTTCGAGCAGCAGACCGGCGATGATCTTTGCGAAGACTATGCGCTGCTGTGCGCCGTGAAGCTCCGCAGCCGCAATTGCGGCCGCAGGGTGGAGGCGATGGACGCAGCCCATCCGAAGACTATGATCAACTCCGCGGTTCACTTCGAGTACGCCCTCCTTCTTTTCGACGAAGGCGAGTACGCGAAAGCCACCGACGAGTTCGCGAAGGTGAGCAAGACCAGGCTTTCGAGGGCCGAACTGAGCGAGTACTGGTACAAAAAGGGTTTCGCGGCCTATAATGTGGGCAATATGGACGAAGCGGCTGCCTGCTTCCTCGAGTGCACCGCCCGCGAATCGCAGTACCTGAACCCCTCCCGCTTCGCCCTCGGTTGCATAGAGTACGGCAAGAGCGATTTCGAAAAGGCCGCATCGTGGTTCGAGCTGACCAGGACGGACGACCGCTTCAGGGTGCTGAGCGAGTTCTATCTGGTGGACTGCCACTTTATGATGAAGGACTACACCTATGTGGTGACCAACGGCGAAAAGATATTCCCCGAACTCACTCCGGAGAGCAAGCAGCATATGTCCCGCCTGCTCTCAGAGTCGTACCTTGTGGTGGGAGATGCCGGAAAGGCGAAGGAGTATCTGGGCTGGGAGAACATCTCATCAGGCTCCAGCTCCGATTATTTCCACGCCGGCTCGGTGTACTACGCCCTCGGAGATTACTCCAATGCCGTGAAGTATTTCGAGCAGATGACGGACAGGACTGATTCGATAGGCCAGATCGCCTCTTATCAGCTCGGCCACTCATATATCAAGCTCAAGAACAAGGTCAAGGCGATGGGCTGCTTTAAGGAGGCCTGCGCCAAAGACTACGACGACGTGATTAAGGAAGATGCCTTCTTCAATTACGCCAAGCTTGCGTTCGACCTGGACGGCAACGATTCCGTGTTCGCGGACTACATCGCGAAGTACAACACTTCCCGCAAGGGCGAGATGATCTACGACTATCTGGCTATGTCCTCGCTGCGCAAGCGCGACTATGCCGCCGCGGTGGAGGCCTACGACAACATCGACGACCTTACGGATGCGCAGAAGATCAATTACGTCAAGGCAAATTACCTCAGGGCGGAGCAGCTCATCAGGGGAGGGGCTTACAAAGACGCCGTCCGCTATCTCAAGACGGCCTCGGCCTACTATTTCCCGAAGAGCGACCGTTTTAACCAGCTCTGCCGTTACACCCTCGCGGAGACCTATTACCGCATCGAGCAGTACGACGAAGCCCTGAAGCTCTACAATGAACTCTATAACCTCTCGGCCCTCGAAGGTCGTCAGGAAGGCAAACTGATCCCTTACGGAATAGCGTACACTTATTTCAAGAAGGGCGATTATTCCGGGGCGGCGAAGTGGTTCGACACCTACATCAAGACCAAGGACAAATTCGCCAGGGCGGACGCGCTGCTCAGGCGCGCGGACTGCGATTTCGCCCGCAAGGACTACGCGGGCGCCGCGGCGAACTACCAGGCCTACATCAACGAAAATCCTTCGTCGACCGATATCTACCCGTACTACCATCAGGGAGTGGCCTACGGTCTCGTGGGCGACAAAGCCCGCAAGGTGAAGGCTCTCTCGATGGTCAAGGGCGCGGTCCCCGGTTCGAAGTACTACAACCAGGCGATGTACGAGCTGGGAAGGGCCTACAACGAAGTGGGGGACGCCGTCCTCGCCATTTCCGCCTTCGAGGCCCTCGAGGAAAACACTATGGACAAGGAATACATAGCGAAGGCGCGTATGGGCAAGGGTATGGTGCTGAGGAACTCCTCGAAGTTCGACGAAGCCCTCAAGTGCTACAAACAGGTGGTAGCCGAGATGCCCGGGACGGAGTATTCAAACGACGCACTTCTCTCTATCCAGTCCATCTACAACGCCAAGAAGGAGCCCGAGAAGTACATAGAGTACCTTGAAGCGAACAACCTCAGCACTGGAACCAGCGAGGCGGACAGGATGCAGCTCTATTACAACACCGCCGAGCAGGTGTTCCTCGCGGGCAACTATTCCGGCGCCGTGACCTCGTTCATCCGCTTTATCAGCCAGTATCCTGACGCGAAGAACGTGCCTGCTGCATATTACTATCTGGCCGAGTCATACAAGAACCTGGGCCAGAAAGAAAAGGCCTGCGAGCACTACCGCAAGGGCATAGACCTCGGCCTCAGCGGCTCCTATGCCGAGCTCGCGATGGTCAACTACGCGGCGCTGTCGTACTCGCTCGAGCACTTCGAGGATGCTTACACGGCATATTCCAGTCTGCTCGCGCAGAAGGAAATGCTCTCCAGCAAGGTGGACGCGCTGGCCGGCAAGATGCGTTCGGCCTACCGCGCAAGGATGTACGGCGAGGCAATCGCCGCCGGCAAGGCGGCGGAGGCGAACGCAGACACGCCGGCCCTCCGCAGGGAGGCTCTCTACATCCAGGCGAAGTCCAACCTCGTGATGAGCCAGCGCGACGAAGCGTTCAAGATACTCAAGAAACTTGCTAACGAGCCTGGCACGCCTGAAGGCGCGGAGGCCCGTTACCTCATAATCCAGTCCAGTTTCGACGCGGGAAACTTCGCCGAAGTGGAGAATCTGGTCTACGATTTCGCCGGAAAGGCGGAGGATCAGTCCTACTGGCTCGCCAAGGCCTTCATCGTGCTCGGCGACTCCTTCGTGGAAAGGGGTAACATAGAGCAGGCCGTCGTCACCTACGAAAGCGTACGCGACGGATACACTCCTTCGGAAGAGGGCGACGACGTCCTCGACACTGTCGAACACAAACTTGCCACTCTCTAAGATGAAAAAGACTCATATCATACTCAGCGCGGTTATCGCATTCACCTGCAGCGCGGCATACGCCCAGACCCTCAATCCGAGCGTGGAGGTCACAAACGATTTCCTGTCGTCGGTGGACGATTACAACAAAGTGGAAGTGAATCCCGCCATCCCTGATTCGGTGGCCAGGTTCGACCTCAATTTCGACTACGACGTGTTCGCAAAGCCGTACAAGGGCTCCTACGACTTCACTCCGTACAACATTATGTTCATCCCGCAGACCACGCGCGAGAAGCGTTCGGTCTTCTTCCTGAACCTCGGGTCCGGCTACACCCTCCATCCGGTGGCCACAGCCGTGTTCTCGCCGCGTACGAAGGGCAAGTTCGCCATCACGGCCTACCAGGATTTCCACGGATACTACGGTCCGTACAAGACATTCAATATCGCTGGTTGGGACGGCCATGGTATGGATCTATCCGAGACCGCCGGTGTGCAGGGAACTCTCAGGCTCGCGAAGTCCGACTTTATGTTCAATGTGGCCTACAACGGCCTCTATGTGAAG
>JAFYIK010000217.1 GCA_017538685.1 Bacteroidales bacterium
AACGAACCGACCTCGCGATAAAGCCCCTGGTCTATGGTCCAGCCTATGATGACCTTGCGCACCGGAATCATCCGGGAAACGGAGTCAATCCGCGCAACGATCTGCTCCGCAGTATAATCCGGCGAATGCCAGCCGCCCAGCGAGACCTGGACGATGTAACCGGGGGCTTCCGTGCGCGTGCCGCAGGAAACCAGGGCGAGAATGCTAAGTAGGATTAGGATTCTTTTCATAGCTGACAAAGGTAGCACAGATTTCCATATATGAAAACTTCTTCTTAACTTTCGGAGAATTTCAAAAGATTTTTGATATGACTACTATAGAGAAGGGGAGATTGGCGAGGAGATTGTCAAGTTGGTTCTTCAGTAAGAAGGTCTTCCCTTACTGGTGCATCGTCTTGATGGACACTGTGATAGTGTTCGCATCGTGCGTATTCTCGTTCTGGGTGTCCAAGAGGACGGCAGTTATGATGGAGAATCATCTCTATGTCCTGTACACCGCTTTGATGTACGCTCTGCTCAGCTGGGTGGGAGCGCGCATTTTCCGCACATATTCGGGCGTTGTCCGCTACAGCAGCTTCATAGACCTGATGAAGGTCGCATATGCGAATATGCTGTCTTTGGCGATTGCCATCGGTGCGATGTTCCTGTTCAAGTGGCTTGACGTGCCCCAGCTCAGCGCTCTGACGCTGATTGAGACGGTGGCCGGTTTCCTGGTAGCGATTCTCTTTCAATGGGGAATGCGAGTGGCCGTCAAGTCGGTGTTCGACACCGCAAATGCGGATGCGCTGGCTATGCCGGTGCTTATCTATGGCGCCCTCACGGGCGGCGTGGGTGTGGCCAAGGGCATCAGGGCGCAGAATCCCGCGAGGTACGAGCTGCGCGGTTTCATAACCCACGAACATAAGATCAAGGATATGCGATTGATGGGCGTGCCCGTGTACACCCTCGACCAGGATATAGCCGCCATCGTCAGGAAGGAAGGTATACGTGGCGTGATCGTGAGCCCGCTGAGGGTGGATGAGTTCCGCCGCAACCAGAAGATTCAGGATATCCTCATCGGCGAGGGCTGCAAGATCTATATGGGTCAGGAAGCCCGCGAGGCCAGCGTCAAGAACGGCGAGCTCAGCCCCGAGGATGTGGAAGGCCTGCAGATCAAGGAGGTGAGCGTGGAGGATCTCCTTCCGCGCCAGCAGATCCGTGTGGATATGAAGTCGGTGGGCGAGCAGCTTGCCGGCAAGCGCGTGCTCATCACCGGTTCGGCCGGCTCGATAGGCTCGGAAATCGTACGTCAGGTGGCCTCGTTCGGCCCTGCGAAGATGATGCTTATCGACCAGGCTGAGACCCCGCAGCACGACCTTAGGCTGATGATGGCCAAGGATTTCCCGAACGTGGATGCGCAGATAGTCGTGACCAGTGTGGACCGCCGCACGCGTATGGAGCACATTTTCAGCGAGTTCCGGCCTGAGTACGTCTTCCACGCCGCGGCCTACAAACACGTCCCTATGATGGAGGACAACCCCAGCGAGGCAGTGCTGGACAATATCCAGGGAACCCGCATCCTGGCGGACCTCAGCGTAAAATACGGCGTGAGCAAGTTCGTGATGATTTCGACGGACAAGGCCGTGAATCCGACCAACGTTATGGGCTGCTCGAAGCGTATCTGCGAAATCTATGTGCAGAGCCTGGACCGCAAACTCAAGATGGAGGCGCTGTCGCAGTTCAAGAAGAAAGGCAAAGTCAACTATACCCAGTTCGTCACCACCCGTTTCGGAAATGTCCTCGGTTCGAACGGCTCCGTTATTCCGCTTTTCCGCGAGCAGATAAAGAACGGCGGCCCCGTGACCGTCACAGACGAGAGGATAGTTCGCTTCTTTATGCTCATTCCAGAAGCCTGTAAGCTGGTGCTTGAGGCCGGAACGAAGGGTAACGGCGGCGAGATATTCGTCTTCGATATGGGTGAGCCCGTGAAGATCTCAGACCTTGCGAAGAGGATGATAGCGCTTTCCGGCGCCAAGAACGTGAAGATCGAGTATACCGGTCTCCGTGAGGGCGAAAAGCTCTACGAAGAGGTGCTTAACGAACTTGAAGGAACCAAGCCCACCTTCCACGAAAAGATCCGTATTGCCCAGGTCCGCGAGTACGATTTCGACGAAGTCTGCAAGGCCGTAGATGAACTTGTGGAGATTTCCAAGAAGTACGACAATATGGAGACTGTCCGCAAGATGAAGGAAATTGTCCCTGAATACAAGTCCAACAACTCGGTTTACGAAGTCCTGGATCACGAATCGGGGGGGGGCAAGTAAACGCCTAGAAATCAGCTAGATATGAAAAAACTCTTCGCCATTGCCGCGGCCTTTGTGCTCGCGCTTTGCTTCGCCCCTGAGACCAATGCGGTCTCGAAGGGAGGAGTAACCGTTAATTCCTGGCAGGTAGTCAGCATCAGGCCGACTTCGTTCACCAGCGTGGACGGTGTGGTCTCGCTCAGCCTCACCAGCACACGCCGCAAGACCGTGATCACGGAAATCAGCGGCACGATCTACCGCAAAGACGGCCAGGCCTTCATAATCGGCACGGCGAACGATGTCACCATCCCGAAAGGGGAGAGCACAATTCAGATTACCGGCCACGGCTCGCTGATCTCCTATACCGCGCTTCTCTCGCTACTCGCCAATCCTTCGCTCAATCCGGCGGACTACACTATGGATGTTCACTGCAAGGTAAAGACGGGCTACCGTCGGCCGCACGTCGTTGAAATGACCGGCGTGCCGATGAGCACCTTCCTCTCGAAATAGTCGCATCCGCGCATACCCTCGGTAAGAACAACGAACATACCCTCCTGGTTTTCCGGGAGGGTATGCACGTTTAGAGGAAAAAACTAGTAGTTCTGAACGGTTGAGATCACCGGGAACCAATCGCTCCAGTAATCATCCTGTTCTTCCACATCGATGTGCGTGCTGGCTTCGATTAGAATCGCGCGGGGGTGACCTGTCTTGTTCTCGGGGATAGTCACATAGAAGGTGTAGATCCTGTCGCCGTGATCATCATAATCTCTGATCACATCCTTAGGCTCTGCTGCCGGGCCTGCGATACCGTCGATGATAAGACGATAAACGAAGTCGAACTCGCGGTTGATAGTTTTCGTCTCATCGAACGGAACGAACTTGTACTGGATAGGATAATCGCCGCCGAAAGCGGATATAGTCCAGTCGATGGTGTCATCGTAGAACGCGGGTTTGTAGTACTCGTACTCGAAGTTGCACGAACTGAACACTCCCAGCGAGAGCGCCAGCGCCGAAATAATTGCAAATATTCTTTTCATAACTAGCTAATTATTCAAAAACTATGCTAAAACAGCACGGTGACTCCCGCCATCACGATCGAGACCATACTCATCAACTTAATGAGGATATTAAGCGAAGGTCCGGAAGTGTCCTTGAATGGGTCGCCGACAGTGTCTCCCACGACCGTTGCGTGGTGTGAAGCGGAGTTCTTTCCGCCGAAGTGGCCTTCCTCCACGTACTTCTTCGCGTTGTCCCAGGCACCGCCCGAGTTGGCGAGGAAGATGGCGAGGACGAAGCCCGCGCCGAGGCCGCCCGTCAGCAGGCCGATGACGCCGGCAGGTCCGAGCAGGATGCCAACGAGCATAGGCGCCACGATAGCGAGAACGCTGGGGAAGATCATCTCGTGCTGGGCAGCCTTGGTCGAAATGCGCACGCACGAAGTGTAGTCCGGGCGCTGCTTGCCTTCGAGGATACCGGCGATCTCGCGGAACTGGCGGCGGACTTCCACCACCATCTTGCTGGCCGCGCGTCCCACCGCGTTCATCGTGAGGCCGCAGAACAGGAACGCCATCATAGCGCCCACGAACACGCCCACGAGCACTTTCGGGTTCATCAGCGTGATATCGTAGTAATTGACGATATCGGTTATGGAAGCGTTCACCGTCTCCACGGCGCGGTCTCCGAATTCGAGCACGGTCTTGCCGATGTGGCCGAGGCCGATTTTGATTTCTTCGATGTACGAAGCGAGCAGCGCGAGGGCGGTCAGAGCGGCGGAGCCGATCGCGAAGCCCTTGCCGGTGGCGGCAGTGGTGTTTCCGAGCGAATCGAGGATGTCCGTCTTCTCACGCACGGACGGGTCCAGCTCGCTCATTTGTGCGTTGCCGCCGGCGTTGTCCGCGATGGGACCGTAGGCGTCAGTTGCGAGAGTGATGCCGAGCGTGCTGAGCATACCCACGGCGGCGATAGAGATGCCGTAGAGGCCGAGGCTGAGCGTGGACGGGCCGAAATGGAATCCGGTCGCGAAACCGTAGGCCAGCAGGATTGCGCAAGCGATCGTGATCACCGGGATGGCGGTCGAAATCATTCCAAGTCCAACTCCGCCGATTATGACGGTAGCGGGACCGGTCTGCGAGCTCTCTGCAAGCTTCTGGGTGGGCTTATACGAGTGCGAGGTGTAGTATTCGGTGACCTTGCCGATGATCACGCCTGCGAGCAGACCGCTGATCACGGACAGCGACAGTCTCCACCATTCGGGCAGCCCGTTCTCGGCCTTGAAACCGAGGAGGTAGAAGACTCCGAAGGTGAGAGCGCCGATGAGGACGGCTGCCAGGTTCGTGCCCACGCTGAGCGAGCGCAGCAGGTCCTTGAGCGACGCACCCTCTTTCGTGCGTACTGCAAAAATGCCGATGATGGACAGCGCTACGCCTATGGCGGCGATCAGCATCGGGGCCATGATCGCGCGCAGCTGCACGGCGGTGCCGGCCGAGAAGAACGCGGACGCGCCAAGGGCCATGGTGGCGAGGATCGAGCCGCAGTACGACTCGTACAGATCCGCGCCCATTCCGGCGACATCGCCCACATTGTCTCCGACGTTGTCCGCGATGGTCGCGGGGTTGCGCGGATCGTCCTCGGGGATGTCCTGCTCCACCTTTCCGACGATATCAGCGCCCACGTCGGCGGCCTTCGTGTAAATTCCGCCGCCCACACGGGCAAACAGCGCCTGCGTGCTAGCGCCCATGCCGAAGGTCAGCATGGTGGTGGTGATGACGACCAGCGTCTGAGCTTCGCTCGCCTCATGCACGAACGCATTCAGCACAATCCACCAGATGCTGATGTCCAGAAGGCCGAGGCCCACGACGGTCAGGCCCATCACGGCGCCGGAGCGGAACGCGAGTTTGAGGCCGCTGTTCAGCGAGCGCTGGGTGGCGTTGGCCGTCCTTGCCGAGGCGTATGTGGCTGTGCGCATGCCCACGTATCCTGCCAGACCGGAGAAGAAACCGCCGGTGAGGAATGCGAACGGCACCCAGGGATTCTGGATGTGCAGTCCGTACGCCAGGAACGCGAACAGAAGCGCCAGGATGATAAATACTACGATAACTACTTTGTACTGCTGCTTGAGATAGGCCATTGCCCCTTCGCGCACATACTGTGCGATCTCTTTCATGGTCGGGGTGCCTTCGTCTTCTTTCTTCATCTGCTTGAAGAAGACGTACGCGAACACTAACGCGATAATCGATGCAATCGGCACCAAATAGAACAGATTCATATACTCTCTTGTTAACTTATAGGGCGCAAATATAGCAATTATATTGTTATATTTGTTCTACTATGGCTCTGGAGATCGAACGCAAATTCCTGGTAGCGGGGGAGTACAAGTCCCTCGCAGTGTCTCATTCGCGTATTACGCAGGGTTACATAAGTTCCGCCAGCGGCCGCACCGTCCGTGTCCGCATCCGTGGCGATAAAGGCTACTTGACCATTAAAGGACCTTCAGCGCTGGGCGGTCTTTCCCGTTTCGAGTGGGAAAAGGAGATTCCTGTCTCCGAGGCCGAATCGCTGATGGCAATCTGCGAACCGGGCGTGATAGACAAAACCCGCTGGCTGGTGCCTGCGGGCGATGGTGTGCACACCTGGGAAGTGGATGAGTTTCACGGGGTCAACGAGGGCCTGGTTGTGGCCGAGATCGAACTCCACTCTGAAGATGACGTG
>JAFYIK010000218.1 GCA_017538685.1 Bacteroidales bacterium
ATTATGTCTTTCAGGGCTTCGACCTCCGTTCCCATCTGCCTGACCACATCGAGTCCGAACACCAGCCTGTGCTTAAGATTGTCGTTCTGCGGGAACTCCCAGCCGAAAACCGGACTCATCCTGACGAAGTGGATGGTCTCCGAACGGATATACGCTCCGCCCGAGGGGTCGAATTCGTGGTTATCAAACACATATCCCAGTTCCGCGCCCGTGAAAAAACGGCTCTGGGCGGGGGCTGCGGCACTGCAGGCGAGAAACGCGAGGATGAAGGCAAGCCTTTTCATAATCAATCTCAAATTTAAACAGAATTTGTGTAAATTTGCGACTCATTGTAAAGAAAGCGTAGATTATGTTCGAAAACCTCAGCGAAAGACTGGAGCGCTCATTCAAGATACTCAAAGGTGAAGGCAAAATCACCGAAATCAACATATCCGAGACCCTGAAGGATGTCCGCCGGGCCCTGCTGGACGCCGACGTGTCCTACAAAGTGGCCAAGGAGTTCTGCGACAACGTCAAGAAGAAGGCGCTCGGGCAGAACGTGCTCACAGCCGTGAAGCCCCAGCAGATGATGGTCAAGATCGTCCACGACGAACTCGTTGAGTTTATGGGCAGCGAGTCTGCGGACATCAATCTCAAGGGCTCCCCTGCCGTGGTGCTTATCGCCGGTCTGAACGGTTCCGGTAAGACTACCTTCTCCGCAAAACTGGGCCTGTGGTTGAAGAAGAAGGGCAAGAAGGTCCTTCTCGCGGCGTGCGACACCTTCAGGCCGGCCGCGATCGAGCAGCTGAAGACCCTCGCCGAAGGCATCGGTCTTCCCGTCTTCTCGATCGACGGCGAGTCCGACCCCGTGAAGGTGGCCCTGGCCGCGATAGCCGAAGGCCGCTCCTACGACGTAGTGATAGTGGACACTGCAGGCCGTCTCGCCGTGGACCAGGAACTGATGGACGAGATCCGCGCTATGCACAAGGCCTGCAGCCCGAGCGAGACTCTCTTCGTGGTGGACGCGATGACGGGCCAGGACGCCGTGCTCAGCGCGACCGCCTTCAACGAAGCGATCGACTACGACGGAATAGTCCTCACCAAGCTGGACGGCGACACCCGCGGCGGTGCGGCCCTCTCCGTGAAGGCCGTCAGCGGCAAGCCCGTGAAGTTCGTGAGCACTGGCGAGAAGATGGAAGCCATCGACGTGTTCCACCCCTCGCGTATCGCCGACCGAATACTCGGAATGGGCGACGTGGTATCCCTCGTGGAGCGCGCCCAGGAGCAGTTCGACGAGAAGCAGGCCCGCGAAGTCAAGAAAAAAATCGCGAAGGGCAAGTTCAATTTCAACGACTACTACGACCAGATCCAGCAGGTGCGCAAGATGGGCGACATCAAGGAACTCGCCTCGATGATACCCGGAATGGGCAACGCGATGAAGGATGTGGATATCGACAACGACAAAGCCTTCAAGAGCACCGAAGCCATCATCAAGAGTATGACTCCCTACGAGCGTGAGCATCCCGAATCCCTCAACGGCTCCCGCCGCCGTCGCATAGCCGCCGGTTCCGGCACCTCGCTCGCCGACGTGAACCGTCTCGTCAAGCAGTTCGAGAGCTCGCAGAAAATGATGAAGATGGCCCTCGACGGCTCCCTCCAGAACCGCCTGAAAGGACTGAGGTAGAGGTTCCCAAAAACTATTTTGTTCAAGGTTTGCTTTTAGACGACATACCTTGAACGCTTAATTGGCCTCTCATTAGGTTGTAGGGCAAAACGAATGTGCAAGGTCTGTCACAAAAAAACAAACCTTGCACAAACAGTCGGAAGAATCAGGCCGTTAAACCAACCCCTGATCCATCATAGCGGTGGCGACTTTCATAAAGCCGGCGATGTTGGCACCGCGGACATAGTCGATGTAACCGTCGGGATCCGTGCCGTACTTGAGACAGTTGGCGTGGATGTCGGACATAATGCGGCGCAGATAATTGTCCACTTCCTCTGCCGTCCACTTCTGGCGCATAGAGTTCTGGCTCATCTCAAGGCCTGAGGTGGCCACACCGCCTGCGTTCGAGGCCTTGCCAGGGGAGTAGAGAAGTTTGTGCTTCTTGAAGATTTCGATAGCGTCGGGAGTCGAAGGCATATTCGCACCCTCGGCCACACACCAGCAGCCATTGTCCACGAGTTTCTGCGCATCTGCCGCGTCGATTTCGTTCTGAGTGGCGCAAGGCAGGGCAATGTCGCACTTGATCTTCCAGGGGCGCTCGCCGGGGTAATATGTCGCCGTGGGATATTTCTGGGCGTATTCGCTGATACGGCCGCGCTTGACGTTCTTGAGGAAGAGCACATACTCGAGCTTCTCTTCGGTGAGACCGTCGGGATCGTAGACGAAACCGTCGCTGTCCGAAAGGGTGACGACCTTTGCGCCGAGCCGCATCGCCTTCTGCGCGGCGTACTGGGCCACGTTTCCGGCGCCGGACACGAGGACGGTCTGGCCCTCGAAAGACTTGCCGCGCGTGGCGAGCATCTGCTCGGCGAAGTAGCAGAGGCCATAGCCGGTCGCTTCCGGCCTGATGAGGCTTCCGCCCCACGTCTGTCCCTTGCCCGTGAGGGTGCCGGTGAACTCGTCGCGCAGGCGCTTGTACTGCCCGAACATAAAGCCGATCTCACGGCCGCCGACTCCGATATCGCCCGCAGGGACGTCCGTGTCCGGACCGATATGGCGCTGAAGCTCAGTCATAAAGCTCTGGCAGAAACGCATAACCTCAGCATCCGACTTGCCGCGCGGGCTGAAGTCCGAGCCGCCCTTCGCGCCGCCCATAGGCAGGGTCGTGAGCGCGTTTTTGAACGTCTGCTCGAATGCGAGGAACTTCATAATCGAGAGGTTCACGCTGGCGTGGAAACGGATGCCGCCCTTGTACGGGCCGATCGCGCTGTTCATCTGCACGCGGAAGCCGCGGTTGATGCGGACTTCTCCTTCGTCGTCCATCCAGGGGACGCGGAACATAATCACTCGCTCGGGCTCCACCATCCTCTCCATAATCTTGGCGTCGAGGAAATGGGGATAGGCTTCGAGGGTCGGGGCAACGGCCTCAAGAACCTCCTTGACGGCCTGATGGAATTCGGATTCACCGGGATTCTTGGCGATGAGCTCGCCCATAAACTCCTTCACATACTTTTCGGTAAACGCTGACATAACTAAAGGTTTCCGTACAAAACAATTCCAAATATACCTATTTATTTCTAACTTTGGCGCTATGGCAGACAATTATCTGGAGAAAAGACAGGAAGAAGTTTCG
>JAFYIK010000219.1 GCA_017538685.1 Bacteroidales bacterium
CCGGTCACGAGGCCTTTACCGCTATGCGTGCCCGCGGCGCCCAGATGACCGACCTTGCGATCATCATAGTCGCTGCAGACGACGCGGTTATGCCCCAGACAATCGAGGCAATCAACCACGCGCAGGCCGCAAACGTTCCTATGGTGTTCGCTATCAACAAGATAGACAAGCCCGGCGCAGATCCCGAAAAGATCCGTCGCCAGCTCTCCGAGATGAATATCCTCGTGGAGGACTGGGGCGGCAAGTACCAGTGCCAGGAAATCTCCGCCAAGAAGGGCATCAACGTCGACAAGCTCCTCGAAAAGGTGCTTCTGGAGACAGACCTCCTCGAGCTCAAGGCCAATCCCAACAAGCTCGCAGCCGGCGCCGTCATCGAGTCTTCGCTCGACAAGGGCCGCGGCTACCTCGCCACCGTCCTCGTACAGGAAGGCACCCTCAGGCAGGGCGACGTGATGCTCTGCGGCAGCTTCTATGGACGCGTCAAGAGTATGTTCAACGAGCGCGGCCAGAAGGTGCAGGAGGCTGGTCCCTCCACGCCGGTGTCCGTTCTCGGTCTCAACGGCGCTCCCGCCGCCGGCGAGAAGTTCAACGTGCTCACAGACGAGCGCGAGGCCAAGAGCGTTGCCGCCAAGCGCGAGCAGCTCATACGCATCCAGGGCATCAAGACCCAGAAGCATATGACGCTCGAAGAGATCGGCCGCCGCATCGCCATCGGCAACTTCAAGGAACTCAACGTCATCGTCAAGGGCGACGTGGACGGCTCCGTGGAGGCTCTGTCAGACTCCCTCATCAAGCTCAGCACCGAGGAAGTCCGCGTGAACGTTATCCACAAGGCCGTCGGCGCCATCTCCGAGTCCGATGTGCTGCTGGCCGAGGCTTCCGACGCCGTCATCATCGGCTTCCAGGTCCGTCCTTCGGTCGAGGCCCGCAAGAGTGCAGACCGCGAGGGCATCGAAATCCGTCTCTATTCCGTCATCTACGACTGTATCAACGAGGTCAAGGACGGTATCGAGGGTATGCTCGAGCCCGAGAAGAAGGAAGAGGTCATAGCCACCGCAGAGATCAAGCAGACCTTCCGCATCAGCAAGGTCGGCACCATCGCAGGCTGTATCGTTCGCGACGGCAAGATGGTAGCCAAATCAAAGGTGCGCCTCATCCGCGACGGCATCGTCATTTACACGGGCGAGCTCGGTTCGCTCCAGATCGGCAAAGACTCCGTCAAGGAGGTAATGGCCGGAAAGGAGTGCGGTATGAGCATCGCCGGCTACAACGACATCAAGGAGGGTGACGTAATCGAAGCCTTCCAGATAGTAGAGATCAAGCGTACGCTGTAAACTGCTGATACGTGAGAACTTATGTTTCGACCTCCGGGAGTTTTTCCCGGAGGTCGTTGCGTATGTGGCTACATATCAGTTTTTTGACTATATTTGTAGCTATGGCAGACGAAAAGATAATATTCTCTATGAACGGGGTGAGCAAAATCCTGCCCCACAACAACAAAGCTATACTCAAAGACATCTATCTGGGCTTCTTTTACGGCGCCAAGATAGGTATCATAGGCCTTAACGGAGCCGGCAAGTCCACCGTGCTCAAGATTATCGCCGGGGTGGAAAAGCCTACACGCGGAGAGGTCGTCTGGGCGCCCGGCTACAGCGTCGGCTACCTGGAGCAGGAGCCGCAGCTTGACAACTCCAAAACCGTACTGGAGGTGGTCCAGGAGGGAGTTCAGGAGGTAATGGATATGCTTGCCGAGTACAACGATATAGGCCTCAAATTCTGCGAGCCGCTCAGTGATGAAGAGATGAACGCCCTCATCGAGCGCCAGGGAGAACTCACAGAGGCAATAGAGCACGCAGACGGATGGGAGATAGATTCCAAGCTCGAGCGGGCTATGGACGCCCTGCAGTGCCCTCCGCCCGACGCATCCGTCGCAACCCTCTCCGGAGGCGAGCGCCGCCGCGTGGCCCTCTGCCGCCTGCTCCTCCGCCAGCCCGACGTCCTCCTGCTCGACGAGCCCACCAACCACC
>JAFYIK010000220.1 GCA_017538685.1 Bacteroidales bacterium
CAGGTTCCCGGGGTATCCTTCCAGGCCGTCGGGATGCAGGAGATGGAGGACTATGGAGGTGTCCGTGGAACCGACCACGTCCCAGACCATATTGTCTACGCCCTTGAATCCGCCGTGGAGGGTATTCTTTCCGTTGTCGTTGACCGGCGTATTGCAGACTTCCCCGTCCACTGTGAAGGAAGCGTTTCCTATGCGGTTTGCCACCGGCCCCACGCACGCGCCGAGAAAGCGCTCCCCAGGAGGCGTGACATAATCCTTCAAGTTATCGTGTCCCACCACTATGCTGGTGTATTTCCCGTCCCGGTCAGGGGTGAAAAGCGACACCACCCTGGCTCCGAAGTTGGTGACCTGGAGGGTAACGGAACCGTTTTTCAGAGTGTAGAGGGAGACTTCCTTACCGTCCACCTGGTCATTGAAACGTTCCGGAGAGAACAAGCGGATCTCGGAGTTGCAGGAAACAAGAGCAATAGCGGAAACGGCGATGCCGACGAGCAATTTCTTCATCGTGAAAGGGGTTTTCGTAAAGATAGCAAATCATTCCGTTAACGAAAAATTATAAGTACATTTGCGGTATGAGCATTTGGGTCATTCTTATTACCGTGATGATTGCGAGCGCGATCATCCAGGCGGTGCTGCAGTCGAAGTTCGAGAAGTATTCGGAAGTTCCCGGAAAGCTGACGGGAGAAGAGACGGCGCTGAAGATGCTTCACGACAACGGAATCTACGATGTGACGGTCACCTCCGTGGGCGGCCTGCTGACAGACCACTATAACCCCGAGACCAAGACCATCAACCTCAGCGAGGGGGTCTTCGCGTCCAGGTCGGTGGCGGCTGAGGCGGTCGCTGCACACGAGACGGGGCACGCGATCCAGCACGCTATGGGCTATGCCCCGCTGAAGATGCGCAGCGCGCTGGTGCCGGTGGTAAACTTCAGCAATATGGCCGTGTCGTGGGTGCTGCTGATCGGCGTGCTGCTGATCGAGCTTACGCCGTCCGTGCTATGGATAGGAATCGGCCTGTTCGCTATGAGCACCCTCTTCTCCTTCATCACCCTCCCGGTGGAGGTCAACGCCAGCGCGAGGGCCGTGGAGTGGCTCGACCACTCCGGCATAACCGATTTCGAGACGACCCCTATGGCGAAGGACGCACTCAAATGGGCAGCGTACACCTACGTAATCGCCGCCCTCGGCTCGCTCGCCACCCTCCTTTATTATATCGGAATCGCCCGCCGCAGATAACCCCGTGGGGGATAACACCTTATCGCACAGCGATTTAACCAAATTAGGTCTGCCAAAAACGGCAGACCTAATTTATTTATCTCACTGATAGCCAGCGACTTATCCCTCACACACCGAAAACACGCGAGCCCTAGCGAAGATCGGTGATCACCCAGTCTCCGGTGAAGATGGTTTCATCGGGAGAGAAGACGCTCATATCGCCGCTGGGCGGAAGGAACTGGATGTTCTTGATAGTGAAGGGAATGAGGTTCCCTGAAAGAGGTTCGTTGTAGAGGCCGGACAGCCAGCCGTTGTCCTCCAGGGTCAGCTCGCTGATGTAGTCCATATAGTCCATCTTTCCGGCGTGCTCGATGTAAGCCTCCTTGCCGTCCAGGTCCAGGGTCCAGATGTTCACCGCGTCGCAGAAGATCATCAGGCCCGCGCCCTCCATCATAAAGCAGTTGTCCTGCAGCACGGCCGAGCCTTCCACCGTGATGTCCGGCAGACCGGCGATCACATATTCATAGTCCACGGTCACCCGATGCCCCTGCGCCTGCGCGAGGAAAGCGTCGAGCTGCTTCTGCTGCGCGGGGAGCGCGACAGACACCAGAACCATTAAAAAAGACAGGACAATTCGTTTCATTAGTGAAGCATCTGATCCAACGTATCCAAATCCGGTACCAAAACCGCGCGCGGCTTCGCACCGTCCTGCGGGCCGATGATTCCGGCGTCCTCCAGCTGGCTCATCACGCGCGAAGCTTTGGCAAAGCCCATAGCGAGCCTTGTCTGCAGGAAGGAGGTCGACGCCTTCTGCGAGGTCACGACCAGGCGCGCCGCCTCCTCGAAACGCTCGTCCAGGTCGCCCACGTCCACCGGGCCACCGTCTCCCCCGCCGTTTTCGTCCTTCGGAACGGGGAGGTAATACGGCGTGTTATAGCTTTGTCCGTACTTCGTCTGATCGCCGATGTAGTCGGTCAGACGGCGGACCTCCTCGCTCTCGATGAGGCCGCACTGGATACGTTCGTTCTCGATTCCGGCGGAGAAGAGCATATCTCCACGGCCGATCAGCTTCTCCGCGCCGGGCGCGTCGATGATGGTCTGGGAGTCGATGCGCGACGACGTGCGGAACGCGATACGCATCGGGAAGTTGCTCTTGATGATGCCGCTGATCACGTCCACGGAAGGGCGCTGGGTCGCGAGTATGACGTGCAGACCGGCGGCGCGTCCTTTCTGGGCGAGGCGGATGATGCTGTTGGTGATGCTGCGGCTGGCCGCCTTCGCCTCGGGCGACGCGCCGGTGGTCATAGTCAGGTCCGCATACTCGTCCACCACGGTCACCAGATAAGGCAGATATCTATGGCCGTGCTCCGGATTGAGCTTGCGGTCCTTGAACTTGTTGTTGTAGTCCGAGAGCTTGTTCACTCCGGCCTTCGCCATAAGCAGATAACGGTCGTCCATCTCCACGCAGAGCGAACGCAGCACCTTCTCCGCATCCTTGGCGGACTTGACTATCGCGTGCGCCTTCTCGGACTCTTCGTCCTCGGCGTCCGGCAGCACCGCCAGGTAGTGCTTCAGCAATGAATTGTAGGCCGTGAACTCGACCATCTTAGGGTCGATGAACACGAGCTTCAGCTCGGAAGGGTGCTTGGAGTAAAGCAGCGAGCCGATTATCACATTGAGGCACACCGACTTACCCTGCTGGGTAGCACCTGCAACGAGGAGGTGCGGGGCCTTCGCGAGGTCGACCACCTTCACCTGCTGGGTGATGGTGTAGCCCAGGGCCACGGGAAGATCATATTTTGTGTTGCGGAACACATCGTCGTTCAACAGTCCGCGCAGAGGCACTATCGAAGGCTGGTCGTTTGCCACCTCGATACCCACCGAGTCCTGAAGAGTGACCACACGCACGCCCTTGGCGTTCATCGCCATCGCTATGTCGTCCTGCAGGTTCTTGATGGCGGAAATCTTGATGCCCGGGGCGGGAGTCACCTTGTACAATGTGACGGTCGGGCCCACCACGGCCTTGATGTCCGTAATCTCGATTTTATAGTTACGCAGAGTCGCGATAATCTGATTTTTGTTGCGTCCAAGCTCCTCGGCCGACATCACGTGCTTGCCGTCCTCATAAGTCTCTAGCAGTTCGAGCGGAGGGAACTTAAAATTCGGAAGGCCGTACGGCGGATCCAGACGGTTGTCAATCCGGGGAAGTTCTTCCTGAACTTTTGTCTCGAGGCCTTCGCCTTCAATTACCTCCATACCCAGCTCGCCCTCTTCTGCGCCTTCGGCTTCGGAAGATTCTTCTTCGTCACCCACGACCTGATCGGGGGCCTTTTCTTCAACGGGTTCGGGAATCTCTTCCTCCACCGGTTCCGGTTCCAAGACCGCCGGTGTGGGATTGGGATCCGTCTGCACTCCGAGGTCCACGGCGCCGGGCTCGATATAGCCCTTGCCCTCTTCCTTGGTGCCTATCGTGCCAAGCCAGTGCACAAAGCGGGAGCTGCTGAGCAGAGCTGCGCAGACCACGAGCACAAGCAGCACGAGGCCGGTGACCGCCACGCCCATAGCTGCGATGCCCCAGCCGACGATGAGAGCTCCGCTGTGGCCGCCGAGGCCCCCGCCGAAGACGGTGTCCGCCCCGAAGAGCCGGCCGATGTAGGCGAGGACAAGCGCGGCCACGAAAGCGTCGCCGAGAGTCATCATCGTGGTCTTCACGAGCGAATAGTTCCATTTATGGAAAACCAGCCTCACCGCGATCGCCGCGAGCACTATGAGTATCGCCAGGCTTCCGAGGCCGAAGCAGTCGCACACGAGGAAGCGGCCGAAGCGGTATCCCAGCGAGCCGGCGGCATTGCGCACTTCTGTCGCGGCCATATCGGCCCTCCAATGCAGGAGATACGAGGTGATCGCTATCAGGGTGAACACGGCAAACACCGCGACCACCAGGCCGATCAGCTTGGCGAGCGCCTCTTTCTTTTCAGGTTCGAGTTTCAGTCGGGGGAATTTCATCTGCGTCTGTTCTTCTTGCCGCCCTTGCGCTTGTTCTTGCCCTGGCCTCCCTGATTGCCGATGCCGGGACGGCTGAAATCGGCATTTTCGGAGACTTTTCCGAGGGTGATTCCCTCCGGAACCTTGATCTTATATTCGGATAGCTTCTCTATGTCGGCGAAAATCGTCTCGTCCGATACGCTGTCTTTATTCCAGATCAGATACTGCTGACGCATATAGATTGCGAGCGAGCGTATCATCTGGGTCTTCATCTCTCCCTCCGGCTCCTGGGCCAGCAGGTCCAGAATCTTCTCTATGTTGCGGCCGTAGTGCGAAGCGCGGATCTTGGTGCCCTTCATAGGAAGCGGCACAGGCTTCGTCTCGAAGTCTTCCTTCACCGGGCAAGGATACGGAGAATCGATATCCAGATCGAACCCTGCTATCATATAGAGATGATCCCAGAGCTTCTGCTCCCAGTTCTCCTGCTGGCGCACCTGGGGATTCAGGATCTCCATAGTCTTGACTATCGCACGCGCCTGCTCCGTGCGCTTCTCCCTGTCCGGGATCTCGCGGAGCTGCTCCACCATCTTCAGGATATTGCGTCCGTACTCGCTCATCTTGAGCGGCTCACGCTGAGTATTGTATTCTAGAATTATGCTGTCCATACTTCAATTCGCAATTTCACAAATATAATCATTTTTGTCGCACATCGAACTTTACCCCCGGGACCTTGTGCGAAAAAGCCCACCACAAGGCCTCCAGCGCGCAAGGTCCCGCCCCTCCGATTCCACCTTGTGCGCTACCGGCGCCGAAAAGGGCGAAAAAGGCGCCGATTGGGAGTAAAACGGGTAATTCCGCGCCAGAATGGGCGAAAAAGGCGCCGATTGATGGTATGATGGGCAATTCGGCGCTGAAATGAGGGTTATTGGCGCCGAATAAGGGTAAAATGGTGCGAATGGCGGCAAAAACAAGCGATTTTGGCGCCGATGAGGGGGCGGTAAGAAGGCCCTAGCGCTTCACGATGCGCTCGATGCGGCGGGGGACGGAGGTGAGGATTTCGTAGGGGATGGTGCCGAGGATGCGGGCGAGCTCCTCGACGGTGGGGTCTTCGCCGAAGATGGTCACGGTGTCGCCGACTTTCGCGCCGAGGCCGGTGACGTCGATCATACACATATCCATACAGATGTTTCCGACTGTCTTCGCGCGGTGCCCATTCAGACTGAACGAGGCGGCGCCGCAGCCGAGGTGCCTGTCCAGGCCGTCTGCGTAGCCCACCGGGATAGTCGCGATCTCCATTCCTTCCGAGGGGATTACGCCACGGCGGCTGTAGCCGATGGTGCCGTCCGCGGCTGTAAGCTTCTTCACCTGCAGCACCTTGACCTTGAGCGAAGCGACCGGAGTC
>JAFYIK010000003.1 GCA_017538685.1 Bacteroidales bacterium
ATCCCCGTCTATGCCGAGGACGACGAGTACATAACCGGCTACATCCTGCGTATGGAGGCCCTTCAGCTGATGGCCGATGACAAATTCGACCTGACGCTCAGCACTATCAAGCGCGACATCCCCTCGTTCTCCGAGGACAAGCCGTTGGATGAAATCTGGGATGAGATGCTCTCCAAGGACGAGCAGATCGCCGTGGTCATCAACGAATACGGCTCCTTCCAGGGAATTCTGACTCTGGAAGACGTGATAGAGACTCTACTCGGAAGCGAAATCGTGGACGAACAGGACACCGTCCGCGATATGCAGCAGCTCGCCCGCGACCGCTGGACCCGCACCCAGCGCACCGCCGCTGCGCTGGCTGCTAAGAAGGCGGCCAAGAAGGCCGCTTCTTAGCTCACCGTCATCTCCGACCTGATCGGGGATCTTTTATTTTTGGATGATAGTGACGTCAGTGCTTTCCAGCCTGACGCGGAGCCAGTTGGTCATTTTGTCCAGGGCTTCCTGCGAGAGGGGCTCGGAGACTGAAAGAAGGACCAGGATTTCGTCGGATGCCTCTCCGGTGAGTGGATCCACTGACTGGCCGCGTGAAATCGAGACGTTTGTTATGTTGTCGTACTGAGAGGCGATTTCCAGGGCGAGTGTCCTGGTCGGCAGCTCTTTGGCTTTGTATTCGTCCAGTTCGCCGTTCAGTCGCGCGACATCGGCATTGAGGTCGTTGATCTTCCTGGTGTTGTCTTCGTAGTAGTTCTTCAGAAGCTCGCCGTCGATACCTGCGCGAACAGCTGCATCTTCGTGGAAGGTGAGCTGGTTGCGCTTGATGCCCAGCTCTTCAGCGTCCTGATAGATGCTTTCCTTTTCCGCGTCCGGCAGCACTTCGCCTGCGAGATACAGGTGCACGGAGTGCTTCCGGCCGTCTTTCTCGATCGAATGGTTGAAGATGTAGCTCCTGCCCACCGTCTTGTTCTTCTCTACCAGTGTTTCCACATTGCGCTCGAAATTGGTCTCCCGGACTATGTTGATGGCGGAGATTATGCTCGGTACTATTATCACGACCATAATCACTCCTATGATCCTGCGGGCCTTGCGCCTGCGGGCCTCATCTTCGTCGAAGACGGAGGGGAAGCGCAGGTACTTCGCCACGAGGAAGGTCGCGAGAGCTATGAAGATGCTGTTGATTATGAACAGATACAGCGCGCCGAAGATGAACTTCGGGTCGAGATGCGCAAGGCCGTAGCCTATCGTGCAGAGCGGCGGCATCAGGGCGGTGGCGATGGCCACACCAGGAATCACGGTGCCGCCTTCCTTTCGTGAGGTCGCGAACATACCGGCGGCGCCGCCGAAGAGAGCTATCAGCACATCGTAGATAGTCGGGTTGGTGCGCGCGAGCAGCTCGGTTTTCTGGCTGGGGGAGAGGGGCGAGAGCAGGAAGTAGATTGCGGAGGCGAGGATGCTGATGCCGACCATAATCAGGAAGTTCTTCAGCGCATCCTTGACGAGGGTGGTGTCGTTGGTGGCAAGGCCGAGGCCGAAGCCGAGTATGGGGCCCATAACGGGGGAGATGAGCATCGCGCCGATTATCACCGGGATGGAGTTGAGGTTCAGACCCACGCTGGCGATTATTATCGCGCAGGCGAGGATGAAGACAGTCATTCCCTGGAAGTGGATGTTTTTGCGTATGCTGATGTTGGCCGCCTGGATGTCTGTTTCCGTACGGACGTTGATGAATGTCGCAATCTTGCCCCAGATATTCGTTTCCATTTCTCGCGTTTTCTTTTATACAAATATATGAAATTAAATTTCTAACTTTGAGAGATAAACCCGCATATCGAACAAAACTAATATAAAACCAACCTATGGACAACAAGTATCCTTGGAGCTTTTGCTCTCTCGGCGGTGTGACCCGAGTGAAGATTTCTTCAGGCGAAGACATCGCCCATCTCGGCGAACTGGACCAGAAACTCTGGACCGTTCTCAGCTGTCCCGTCGACGGCCTTTATTTCGACAAAAAGACTCTTACCCTTCTTGACACGGACAAAGACGGCAAGATCAGGGTGTACGAAGTGGTGGCTGCAGCGCAGTGGATCACTTCAGTGCTCAAAGACAAAGACCTCATCCTGAAGGGTTCCGACACCCTCCCTCTGGCTGAACTGAATCAGGGAGTGGAGGCGGGTGCCCGTCTCTACAACTCCGCGAAGCAGATTCTCGCCAATCTAGGCAAGGCGGATGCGGATGAAATCACCCTCGCAGATTCTTCAGACAGCGTGGCGATTTTCGCCGGCACGAAGTTCAACGGCGACGGTATCGTCACTCCGGAGAGCACGGACGACGAAGCCGTGAAGGAAGCGATCTCGCAGGCCGTCGCGCTTGTCGGCTCGAAGACCGACCGCAGCGGTGTGGCAGGTGTGGATGCGGACCTTGTGAACGCGTTCTACGCCGCTCTCGCGGACTATGTCGCCTGGGCGGAAGCCAGGAAGGCGGACATCCTTCCGTTCGGTGATGAGACAGAGGCCGCTCTCGCAGCGGTCGAGGCCGTGAAGGCCAAGGTGGCCGATTACTTCCTCCGCTGCAAGCTCATCGCGTTCAACGCGGATGCGGCAGGCGCCGTGGATGTGGACGTGGCGAAGATCGCGGCCATCAGCGCAGGCGATATGAACGCCGAAATGGCGCAGATCGCCGAATATCCGCTCGCCCGCCCGAATGCTGAAGGCGTGCTCGCGTTCGACGGCATCAACCCGGCGTGGAAGGGTGCGTTCGCAACCCTCAAGGCTCTCGTGCTCGACAAGGAGCTCAAGGGCAAGAAGGGTATGACCGAAGAGCAGTGGACGGCGATACTCGCGAAGTTCGAGCCCTTCAAGGCCTGGGCGGGAGCAAAGGCCGGAGCATCGGTCGAATCGCTCGGTCTGGAGAAGGCGAAGGAACTCCTCAAGGCGGACAAGAAAGACGCTATCCTCGCCCTCATCGAGCAGGATCTCGCCCTGGCGGACGAGGCCAGCGCAATAGACGAAGTGGACAAGCTGATGCATCTGTATCGCTACTTCTTCGAATTCCTCAATAACTACGTCATCCTCGGTGCGTTCTACAGCAGGGACGACCTCGCCGTGTTCCAGGCCGGTAAGCTCTACATCGACCAGAGGTGCCTGGATCTGTGTATCAATGTCGCCGATATGGGCAAGCAGGCCGATATGGCCGCCCAGAGCGGAATGTACATCCTCTACTGCAACTGCGTGTCCAAGAGCACCGGCAAGACCGCCCTTATCGCGGCCGTGCTGACGGACGGCGACGTGGATGCCCTGCGCGTTGGTCAGAACGCCGTGTTCTACGACCGCGACGGTCTGGACTACGACGCCGTGGTCACGAAGATCGTGGACAACCCCGTGAGCGTACGCCAGGCCTTCTGGGCACCGTACAAGAAGCTCGCACGCACCATCTCCGACCGCATCAACAAGAGCGCTGCCGAGAAGGATGCGAAGGTCACCGGAGATCTCACGGCGAAGGCTAACACCGCCACTCTTCCCGCCGACAAGGATGCCGCCAAGTCCGCTCCGGTGGAGAACAAGTTCGACATTGCCAAGTTCGCCGGAATCTTCGCCGCGATAGGCCTGGCCCTGGGCTTCGTGCTCTCCGCTCTTGCTGCCCTGTTCGCACACTGGTACACCCCGCTCATCGCGATCCTGGTGCTCATCCTGGTCATTTCCGGTCCTTCGATGTTCATCGCCTGGCTGAAGCTGCGCAAGCGCAACCTCGGTCCGGTGCTCAACGCAAACGGCTGGGCCATCAACAGCAAGGTCATCGTCAACATCGTCTTCGGCGCTACCCTTACCTCGCTTGCGAAGTATCCTAAGATTGCCGTCAAGGACGACCCGTATGCCCCTAAGAAGAGCCCCTGGCCGACTATCATCATCGTCCTTCTTCTCCTTTGCGGCGGATTCGCCGCCCTCTATTTCACCGACAACCTGAAGTGGATGGGTATCGAGCGCAAACCGAAGGTGGAGCAGGTGGAAGCACCCGCAGAGGCCCCTGTTGAGACCCCCGAAGCGGCTCCCGAAGCAGAATAATTAAACTTACCGAATATGAAAGCTATTTGCAGATTAACCCTGGCTGCCGCCGCTCTTTTGATCGGCACGGCCGTGTATGCGCAGGAACTCAGGGTCACCAAGTTCGAGCTTGATGCGAAGGACAAGACCGCCTGCCGTAAAGCCACCGCGAAAAAAGACGCGGACGGCAAGAAATGTGCGGTTATCAAGCTCGTGGACGGTCAGGAGACCCTCTACAAGTCTGAAGGTGCGAGAGCCGTCGCCACCCAGCCCGCTCTCATCTATGTAAGTGCGAAAGAGAAGTCCGTGAAGATCGACAACGCCGAACTCGGCTCAGTCGATTTCGTATTCCCGTTCCCTCTTGCAGCAGGAAAGACCTATGTGATGCAGTTGCAGAGCATTCCCGCTCCGGTGGTGGAGGAGGTCGTGGAGGAGCCGGCGCCCATCGTGGTGCCTGAGCAGCAGTTCGTGCTCTTCACAGTCGCTCCCGAGCAGGCCATCATCGAGCTTGGCAGCGAGACCGTCGTCGCCCGCGGCGGAGAGGCCCAGAAGCTTCTCAATGTCGGCCACTATTCCTACAAAGTATCCGCCAAGGGATACTATCCCGAAGAAGGCGAGTTCGATCTTGCGGATTCCGCCAAGGTGGAGATCGAAATCAGTCTGCGTGAGGCCAACGGCTGGATCAGCATCGTGGACAAGGACGAAGACATCACCGGCGCCGCAGTTTATATCGACGACGAGTTCGTCGGCAACGCCCCCCTCATCTACGGCAAGCTCATAAACGGCCCGCACAAGCTTATGCTCGCGAAGGACCAGTACAGCAATTCCATCGGTACGGTGGAAGTGAAGGACAACGACACTCTCGTCGTCAGCCCTTGCCTCCAGCCTAACTTCTCCGTTGTTACTCTCACCACCGCCGAAAATGCGGAGATCTGGGCTAACGGAGAGAAGAAGGGTGTAGGCACCTGGACAGGAAAACTCCTTGCAGGAGCTTACAACTTCGAAGCCCGCGAGCTGGGCTACACTTCTCAGGTCGTCACCGAGGAGGTCGTCGTGGACCCTGCAGGACTTGAATTCACAATTCCCGATCCTCTGCCCATTTACGGTAATATCCTCGTGATGTCCTACCCTGCGAAGGCTTGCGTGTTCGTGGATAGCGAGGCGGTGGGCCAGACCCCGCTCTACCTCCCGAAAGTTATGTACGGCAAGCACAAGATCGAGATCCTGAAGAAGGGCTTCAAGCCTTACTGCGAAGAGGCCGATATGAACGAGTCGAAGCGCATCGTGGTCAACACCGATCTTGAGGCTATCCCCGAGGAGTGCCTCGAGTGCGCCGAGAAGTGCTGCGATCTCGCAGAAGCTCAGCCTGCCGAGGAGTGCTGCAAGCCCGCGGAGGAGAAACCTGCCGAGTGCTGCGACAAGCCCGCCGAGGAGGTCCCTACCGCCGAAGAGGTGGCTCCCGCAGAATAGCGTGGGGAATAACCCGCTGATACACAGCGAATTATATAAATTAGGTCTCTCGAAATAGGGAGACCTAATTTTATTATCTTGCTGATTTATAATCACTTAGCCCCCACGACCTCCAATTACCGTCAGAATGTTGAGCAGCAGGGTGGCGAGCTTGTCCGTGGCCCATACCAGCGGGGAAGGTGAGCCGAGAAGCAGGGTGAGAAGCGCCATAGGGAGGAGGATTTCGCAGACGGGCATAGCAAGAAGGTTTGTGAGGAGGAAGTATTGCGGGAAGTAACCGAAACGCAGCAGCACGACCGGGGCCGTGGTGATCTGGCAGGATATGGCCACGGCGGCACCTTTCCAGATGCGGCGCAGCGGGTCGATTCGGGCGGACAGCCGGGTGCTGGGGTACCACGCCTCCAGCCGCGGCGCGATAAGCACTATCCCCAGCATCGCCAGGTAGGAGAGCTGAAAAGCCACGGTGCCGATCGCCCCGGGATCGAGCGCGAGCTGCACGGTGCCGGCTATGCACAACCTGTCCGCGGGGGAACTGCGGCGGCCGGGGGAGAGTGAGGCAATCTGCTGCAGGATGATGAACAGCAGCGCCCTCACAAGCGAGGGCGACGCCCCGCAGGCGATCGTGTACGCCGTGCAGAACCCGATCAGCAGCCCCGCCCTCACGGTCTCCGCGGGGCGCGAGTTCCCGAGCACGGAGAGCAGGTAGCGGACGAACATAGCGATTATCCCCAGATGCAGCCCGGAGAGTGCCAGCAGGTGCGAGGCGCCGCTGCGCCTGAACGCGCTGACGGTTTCCCGGTCCAGTCCGGACCTGTCGCCCGTCATCAGCGCCCTCAGCAGCGGCGCCGTCCTTCCGTCCTCAAAGGGGATCCGGTCGATGATGTCATTGACGCGTTCAGTCAAAGATAGCCGACCGTGTTCGGCTATGACGGGAAATAACTGGCATCTGCAGCACCGGCAAAACACCCCCAGCGCAAACAACATCACCGGGATGACCCATCTATCGTGCTTTTTCGAAAGAGTGAGGGCGCCCAGACAAAAGACGATCAGGAATAACGACACTTGTGGTGTCATTTCGGGCGCAGTCGGGAAAGCCCCATCACAAAGCGCGCCGCAGGCAACTCCTGCGACAAAAGGAAGGGATATGCTGAGCAGGCGACGGTTTTCCATAGCTCTTCTGTCAGGTCGGAGAGCAAGATACGCTTTTTTTGAGTATCTTTGCTCCGCAACAAATCAGAATATGAAAATTCTCGTCATCAACTGCGGAAGTTCATCCATCAAGTACCAGCTTCTTGAGATGACCGACGCCGAGCACTACGCTCTTCTCGCAAAAGGAAACCTCGAAAAAATATCGCTCCCGGACAGCAAACTCACACACAAACCGGCAGGCAAAGACGCCGTGGTGATAATGAGACCCGTCCCGGACCACACCCTCGGAATGAAGCTCGTCCTGGACGCGCTGACCAATCCGGAGACAGGCGTTATCGGCAGTTTCGATGAAATCGACGCCGTGGGCCACAGAATCGTCCAGGGTGCAGATTTCTTCGACGGCTCTTGCCTGATCGACGAATCCGTGATGGAGAAGATCGCGATTTGCTGCGACTTCGCCCCGCTTCATAACCCGGCGCATATCCTCGGTATCCGCGCTATGCAGAAAGTGCTTCCGAAGGTGCCGCAGGTGGTGGTGTTCGATACCGCTTTCCACCAGACTATGGAGCCGAAGGCCTATATGTACGCCCTTCCTTATGAGTATTACGAGAAATACCGCGTCCGCCGCTACGGAGCGCACGGAACATCGCACTACTACGTCAGCCGCCGTGGCGCGAAGAAGGCCGGCCTGGACATCAATAACAGCAAGATAATCACCTGCCACATCGGAAACGGCAGTTCCGTGACAGCCATCCTCAACGGCAAGAGCATCGACACCTCGATGGGCTTCACCCCGCTCGAGGGTATGATTATGGGAACCCGCTGCGGCTCGATCGACGCGAACATCGTGCCCTACATTATGAAGAAGGAGAACCTCACTCCGGACGAGATGACGGACATTATGAACAAGAAGTCCGGATTCATCGGCCTGCAGAAGAAGAGTTCCGATATGCGCGATATGGTCCGCTTCTCGGAGCAAGGCGACCAGCGTGCGCAGCTCGTCCGTGATATGGTGGTCCACCACATCACGAAGCTCGTCGGCGGCTATATCGCCGAAATGAACGGAGTAGATCTCATCATCTTCACCGCCGGCATCGCGGAGAACAACCCCTGGCTCCCGCTCGCCGTCTGCAAGCACTTCGAATATATGGGCCTGAAGATGGACGTGGAAGCCACCAACGCCGCCCGCGACGAAGAGATTATCTCCGCTCCCGACAGCACCGTGAAGGTCGCGATGATCCCCACCAACGAAGAGCTGATGATCGCCATCGACACGATGAACATCGTCCGCGCGCTATAATCCTTTTGTGTGCGTGTTTCGCATTCCTTTGATAATCAGACAATTATCAAAAACGATGTATCCATTTTCGGGTACATCGTTTTTGTTAAACTCCTATCAATCAGCAAATTGCGAAACACGCTTCGCTAAATCAAATTACGTTTTTTAGCGAAGTCGATAATCAGGTCGGCTGTGCCTTCGATTCCGAGGATGGAGGAATCGATGCAGAGATCGTAGTTTGAGGCGGAGCCCCATTTGCTGAAAGTGAAGAAATCGTAGTATTCGGCGCGGCCGCGGTCTTTGCGCTCGATGAGGCTTTCGGCGTCGGAGGCGGAGAGACCCTGCCGCTCCATAATGCGCTTCACGCGGGCTTCCAGAGGAGCTGAAATGAACACATCCACGCAGTCCAGGTCGCGCAGGACATAGTCTGATGCGCGCCCGACGAAGATGGCGGAGCCCTTCGAGGCGAGGTCGCGTATGGCTTCGCTCTGGATGCCGAAAAGAATCTCGTCGTCCATTCCGGACTTCATCCCGATAAAGAGCGCGCGGCGTTTTTCGTCGCGTTTATGGAAGAACTCTTCCGAGATTCCGCTTTTGCGTGCGGCTTCGGTGATCAGTTCGCTGTCGTAGACCGGAATTCCGAGCTTGCGGCCGAGTTCTTCGGCCACTGCCTTTCCGCCGCTGCCGAACTGGCGCCCTATAGTGATGATGAGTTTCTTTTCCATATCCGAAATGTGTTAGACAGCGCCTCCGAGCACGGACGGATCGTCGCCGTCGTTAAGTTTGTCGAACTTGCGCAGTATCTGGATTATCAGGATTGCAGCACAGACCACGGACAAAAAGTCCGAGATGGGGAAGGCCAGCCACACTCCGTTCTCTCCGAGCCAGATGGGCAGGAGATACACCAGCGGCACGAGGAACAGAAGCTGGCGGGTAAGCGAAAGGAAAATGCTCTTGCGCACCATTCCGAGGCTCTGGAAGAAGTTTCCGGCTACCATTCCGAAGCCTACGCACCAGATCATAAGGTTCATCAGACGTAGTGCGTTGTCGGCTTTGGAAATCATCTCCGGATCCTCAGTGAACAGCCGGACGGCCGGAGTCGTCAGGAGCTCTGAGACCAGGAAGCAGATCAGGCTCATAAGGCACATCCACTTCGCGGTGAGCCAGAAGACTTCTTTCACGCGCTTATACTGCCGCGCACCGTAGTTGAAACTGGCGATAGGCTGCATACCCTGGTTGAATCCGAGATTGATCATCAGGAACATAAAGGTGATGCGGTTCGAGATGCCGTAGGCGCCGATCGAGAGGTCGCCGCCGTACTTGCGCAGCTGCTGGTTCACGAAGATGGCAACCATACACGAAGCGACGTGCATAAGGAAAGGCCCCAGGCCGATCGACAGGGAAGACTTCGCGATATGGCGGTCCAGCTGGAAGATGCGCGGTCCGAAATGCAGGAAGTTCTTCTTGTTGAGGAAGAAGACCAGCGTGTAGGCGAGCGCGAGGCACTGGCAGAGGACGGTGGCGATCGCCGCACCCTTCACTCCAAGGCCGAAGCCATAGATGAAGAGAGGGTCGAGGATGGCGTTCGCCGTGACCGTGAAGATGGTCAGGCCCATCGCCGTCTTAGGGTTTCCGGACGCGCGGATTTCTCCGTTGAGGCCGAAATACAGGTGCGTGACCGCGTTGCCGATAAGGATTATGATCATATACTCACGGGCGAAGGGGAGAGTGTTCTCCGATGCGCCGAAAAAGTACAGGATGGGGTCGAGGAAAATAAGGCAGACTGCGGCGAACGCCACGCCTATGATGACGTTAAGGCTCACCACGTTCGACAGCACCTTCTGCGCCGCCTGGTAGTTTTTCTGCCCCAGCAGCACGGACACCATAGTCTGCCCGCCCACGCCCACGAGCGTGCCGAGCGCGGTGCTGAGGTTCATCAGCGGGAAGGTTACGGCGATGCCGGAGATGGCATAGGCGCCCACATTCGGGATGTGCCCGATGAAGATGCTGTCCACCATATTGTACAGCGAGCTGGCGATCATCGCAATGATGCCGGGCACCGCGTACTTCCTCAGAAGGGTGCCTATCCGCTCGGTGCCGAGTTCGGTGGGAGCTGCGCCTTGACTCGCCATAGGCTTATTCGGTGAACTCTATCTCGAAGCAAAGCGGGCAGTAAGCCGGGATGGTGCTGCCCGATCCGGAAGACGAATAGGCCTGCGCGGAAATCATATAGGCGCGGCCCTTTTCGAGGGAGTGCATATTGAAGATGGCGGTGGCGAAACCGTTGATGACGGAACTGTTGCTGCTGGTCATCGTGATGTCGCTCGCGGAAGCGCCCCAGTTGATGATGGTGGGGGCGTAGCTCGAGGAGGAATTGTATATGCCGAAGACCTTGGCGGAATCGGCTATGTTGGTGTCCACTCCCTGGCCGTCCAGCGCCCTGCGGCAGATGTAGTTGATGTGTACGGAGTTGCCGTCGGCATAGTCGTTTTCGTTGGCGGGCTCCACGTCGCGGATGTAGAATATTCCTTCGTCGAGGGTGTCGATCTGAGCCGTCTCTTTGCTGAGCGCCGCCTTGAGGATATCCAGTTCCCAGGCGTTAACGTCCGCAAGGACATCGTTGACAGTGAGTTCGTAGATGAGCGCAGAGGTGGACTGGGTCATATTGTCCAGATACTTCTGCTTCGTGGAGAATCTGTCGTGTGTGAGCAGCCAGCCGGGAACCACTACCTTGCAGCTGCCGCCGACGTGCATACCCTCAAGCGCTTCCTCCACTCCGGCATAGATGCCGCTGCTGCCGCGATAGGTGACCTGCGGGCCGTAGTAATAGCTTTTCTTGTATGAGCCTATCTTCTGTGCGACAGCCTTGTCGGTGGTGGAATTCACCGTGCCGCTCAGGGTTGCGACCGTGTACGAGATACGCATATAAGGATAATCGTCCAGGGTGCCAATCGGGACGCCGGCGGGATTGTCCGTCTTCTCCATAATCCAGCATCCGAGGGGAGTTTCCTCCCATCCGGCCTGTTTGTTCACGGACACCCAGGCGTCGAACTCCATCTGGGCGAGGTTGCCGTAGTTCGTGGTCGGGCTCTTCGCGCAGCCTGCGAGGCAGACGGCGGCTATCAGGGGTATTATCTTGATACTTTTCATATTTCTACTTTTTGGGCGAAGGCGGCCGCTGCCGCTGCGTCCGGGATGTCGGCGGGGATGCGGAGCTTTCCGCCCGCCGCCTGTTCGTGCCCGCCGCCGTGGAAGTACTTCGCAGCCATCGCGGCCGCCGACCAGCCTCTCTTCGAGCGTATGCTGACACGCATTTCGGGTGCGTCCTCGCTCTCCCTGAGATACAGGCACACCTTCACTTCGTCTATCGTCAGCGGGATGTTCACCATTCCTTCGAGTTCGCCCTCCAATAAGCCAAATCTGTGCCACAGTTCCTTCGTGACCACAATCACCGCCAGGCCGTCCGGACGGATGGTCATCTCCTCGCTGAGGATGTGCGCGATCGCGCGGACACGGTTCGGGCGGTAGCGGTTGTAGAGCTCGGCGACGATGGCGTCGCGGTCCACGCCTGAAGCGATAAGGTCTGCGGCCATAGCCAGGGTCGAAGGGAAAACCGAGTTTGCGAAATTATTCGTGTCTGTGGTCATTCCGGCCATCAGGCAGTTCAGCACCGACAGCGGAAGACGGGCGGTCCGGCCGTCTATCCCGGGCATTCCGCGGAGGATTTCGTAGACCATTTCGCTGGCGGAGGAAACTTCCGCACGGCTGAAGACGAGGTCGAATTCGGCCTCCTGGGGGTTGAGGTGATGGTCTATCAGCACCTTCTTCGCCTTGCTCGCGCGAAGATGCTGCTCGAAGGAGTCTCCCGCGCGGGAAAAACCGTTGTAGTCCGTGCAGATCAGAAGGTCTGCGCCATCTATCGCTTCCGGTCCGCTGACGGGGATGTCCCCGCCTATGAAGGCTATCGTCGCGGGCGCGACCTCGCGCACCATCCGGACATCCTCCTTGCCGCGGACCTCGCGGAGATAATGGAAAACGGCGCCGCTGCTTCCCAGGGCGTCGCCGTCCGGGTGAGTGTGCGTGCTGACGACTATCCTGCCGGAAGCGTCTATCAGACTGCTCAAAATGCGGATTTTCTCTGCCGTTTCCATCGCGGCAAATTTAATAAGATTATTGCATTTAATAAATGATTTTTCTAACTTTGTCCGATAGCTGATTATAAAATAAAAAGATATAGCAATGGCAAAATTAGACCTGCTCAAGTTCACGGAGAACAAAGTTGTAAACACCGTCGTCGTGTATGTGTTCCTTCCTCTCTGCATCATTGTACTCGGATATCTGCTGGTGGACAGCGTCCTTCAGCCCGTCCGCTTTAACAAAGAAAAAGAGGCTCGCGAACTTGTCGGAATCGACCGTCTGAAAGACATCCGCGTCCTTCAGGATGCGTACAAGAGCGTTCACGGAAAATATGTCTCTGACATAGATTCACTTGTGGATTTCTATAAAAACGGAGACATCGTGGTCCGTATGCAGATCGGTAGCAAGGACGACTCCCTCGCGATGGCGCACACCAAAGCCATCAAGCAGGCCCGTTACTGGCTCCGCGGCGCGAATCTGAACCGCTATCTCTATCAGCTCTATGAAGAGGGAGACAAGAATCTTGTGTTCTCGATCGATAACAAGATCCCCGTCAGGGATACTCTCTTCCACAACCGCGTAGGTTTCGAGATCGACTCCCTTAAGACCATCCCGTTCTCGGGCGGCCAGAAAGTGGAGATGGAGAGCATCGTGAAGAAGGTCTCAGGCGTGAACGTCCCTCTGTTCGAGGCCCGTATGCCGTACAAGAAGCTCCTCTACGGTATGGACAACCAGCTGCGCATTAACCTGGATGCAGACCGCAGGAACGGAAACAAGTACGAAGGTCTCCAGGTGGGCAGCATCTCGGCTCCTAATAACAACGCAGGAAACTGGGAGTAATGAAGTGTACTTTAGTACCTTCCAACTTTTTTGATGACAACTGTGCGGGAGAATATCTCGCACAGGTTGTTGATATAGCTCCCGGTGAGCAGGTGTATTCTGCTTTCCTGCCGGATTACAACGCATATCTGGTGTGGGCGACTCCGTCGGCGGAGGAAGAAAAGCCCGAGATGTTCGGAATCCTGCAGGACCTCAGGAAGTGCCCGGATTATAACAAAATCCTCTGCTCGTGGGACGGCGTCGAGCTCTGCCTGGCGATAGCCCAGGGAAAGAGCCTCCTGCTGGCGAACACTTATAAGGCCAAGGATTTCACCACTGCCGAGTATTGGATCTTCCTCGCCCTCCGTTCGCTTCAGCTGAATCCGGAAATCAGCACCATCTGCATTCGCGGCGCCCTGGGCGCCGAAGACGAAATGTCGCTCTACCGTTACTTCAAGGCGGTCGAGGTGTTATGAGAATAATCGGCGGCGCCCTCAAGGGAAAAATGATACTCCCGCCGGCCGGCTACAAAGCCCGGCCCACCACCGATTTCGCCCGCGAGGCCCTCTTCAATATCCTGGACAACGAATACGAGTTCGAAGACCTCAAGGTCCTAGATCTTTTCGGCGGCACCGGCGCTGTGAGTTTCGAATTCGGCTCACGCGGAGTCGGGCGCGTGTGGTGTGTGGAGATGGCCCGTGAGAATGCCTCTTTCATCAAGCGCGAGGCCCAGAGGCTTGGGCTGGAAAACGTCACGATGGTGCGCGACAACGTCTTCGATTTCCTGACGGTCTGCCACGAAAAATTCGATATCATTTTCGCCGACCCGCCCTATGCGCTGGAGGGGCTGGAGACTATCCCCGATAAGGTCTTCGAGCGCGACATCCTTCACCCCGACTGCTATTTCATCCTGGAGCACGGCGGGGAGCACAACTTCAGGGAGCACCCGCGTTTTTTCAAGGAACGCGAGTACGGAAGGGTGCACTTCACTTTCTTCAAATAGGATTACTAAAGTCCCTGCGCCTTCGCTTCGTCCCAGATCTCGTCCATCTCGGCGAGAGTCATATCCGTGAGCTTTCGGCCGACTTTCAGAGTCTTGGATTCGAGGTAACCAAAGCGTCTGCGGAACTTGCTGCAGGCGAGGTTCAGGGCCGCTTCGGGGTCTATCCCGTAAAGCCTCGCGGCATTGATGACCGCGAAGAGCAGGTCGCCGAATTCTTCCTCCATATGAGTGCGCTCGGCTTCCTTGACTGCGTCTTCGACTTCGCCCATTTCCTCGCGGACTTTGTCCAGCACCTGGATCGGCTCTTCCCAGTCGAAGCCGCACCCGCGCGCTTTCTCCTGCATTGAAAGGGCTTTAAGGATGGCCGGCATAGAGTCGGGAATTCCTTCCAGGACTGTCCTGTTTCCGCCCTTCTCCTTTGCCTTCACGAGTTCCCAGGTGTCCGCAATCTCTTTCGCGGTGGTGGGCACGCCGGCTTTGTCGCCGAAGACGTGGGGATGACGGAAAATCATCTTGTCGCAGATTTTGCGCAGGCAGTCGGCTATGTCGAAATCGCCCGCTTCCTCTGCAATCTTCGCGTAGAACACCATATGGTAGAGGAGGTCGCCTATTTCCTTCGCCGTGGCGTTTTTGTCGCCCTTGATGATGGCGTCGCTCAGCTCGTAGACCTCTTCCTCCGTCATAGGGCGTATGGTTTCCATCGTCTGGGCTGCGTTCCAGGGGCAATCTTCCCTCAAGCGGTCCATTATGTCCAGCAACTCGCCGAAGGCGGCTGTTTTCTCCTCTTTTGTATGCATTGGAATAATTGTTATCTTTGCAGCGCAAATTTACAAAAATGGCACAAAATACACTACTTGAAAAGGTACTCTCCCTCCAGGAGAAGTTCGCGTCCCTGCAGGAGCAGCTCTCGAGCCCTGAAGCTATGGCGGATATGAAGAAGTTCGTCCAGCTGAACAAGGACTACAAAGAGCTGGAGCCCATCATCAAGGCCGGTCTCGAGTACAAGAAGACTCTGGATAACCTGGCGTCCGCGAAGGACATCCTCCTCAACGAGAAGGATGAGGACCTCCGTGAGATGGCCCGTGAGGAAATCGCCGAACTCGAGCCGAAGATCCCGGATATGGAAGCGAACATCAAGCTCCTCCTTATTCCCGCAGATCCCGACGACGGCAAGAACGCCATCGTGGAAATCCGCGGCGGAGCAGGAGGCGACGAAGCTGCAATCTTCGCCGGAGACCTTTTCAGGATGTATCAGCACTTCGCGGAAAGCCGCGGCTGGAAGCTGGAAATCACCGACCAGACCCCCGGAACCTCGGGCGGTTACAAGCAGATAGTCTTCAAGCTCAGTTCGAATTCAGAAGGAGTTTACGGAGTGATGAAGTACGAGTCGGGAGTTCACCGCGTGCAGCGCGTGCCGCAGACGGAGACCCAGGGCCGAATCCAGACTTCGGCGGCCTCCGTGGCCGTGTTCCCGGAAGCGGGCGAGTTCGACGTGGACCTCAAGTGGGAGGACATAAGGCTTGACCTCTTCTGCGCATCCGGCCCCGGCGGCCAGGGTGTGAACACCACCTATTCTGCCGTGCGTCTTACGCACATACCTTCAGGACTCGTGGTCCAGTGCCAGGAAGAGCGCTCGCAGATAAAGAACAAGGAGCGCGCATTCGAAGAGCTCCGCTCGCGTCTCTACAACCTCGAGCATCAGAAGTATCTTGACGAAATCGCCAGCAAGCGCAAGACTATGGTCAGCACCGGCGACCGCAGTGCGAAGATCCGCACATACAACTATCCGCAGGGCCGCGTCACGGACCACCGCATCAACTGGAGTATGTACAACCTCCCCGCCTTTATGGACGGAGATATCAAGGAGTGCATCGATCAGCTGCAGATTGCTGAAAATGCGGAGAGATTAAAAGAAGCCGGAGATTAAATTTCCAGAGCAACCATTTTATCCACAACCAACTCGACCAGCTGCGCGACGCGCGGCTTGTAGTCGGTGTTGGCATCCTTGAGGTAACGGTGCGCGATCGCGCAGCACACGGTCACGGCTTCGTGGCCCAGCTGCGTCGCTATTCCGGCGAGTGCAGAACCCTCCATCTCGAAGTTCGTGATCTTCCAGTCGCCGAAGCGCCACGACTCTATGTCTTCCAGCATATGCGGCATAGCGAGCTGCTGCCTGACCACTCTGCCCTGGGGGCCGTAGAAGCCGGGAGCCGCGACTGTCATACCGCGGACGGTGCTGTCCGCGAAATGGTCGATCATCTTCTGCGAAGCGTGTACGAAGTACGGCACAGGCAGGCCATAGGCCCATCCGAGGTGCTTCATAAACGACTGCTCCATCTCCACGTTGGTGATCTTCTCACGGTTCGCATACCAGTTCATAAGGCCGTCGAAGCCCACCGAATAGTGCGAAAGGATGAAAGATCCGAGCGGAATCTCGGGCTGGATCGCGCCGCAGGTGCCGAGGCGGACGATGTGCAGCGTCCTGTGCACGGGCTTCACCTCGCGGGTCTGGAAGTCCACGTTCGCAAGGGCGTCCAGCTCAGTCATCACAATGTCTATGTTGTCCGGACCGATGCCGTGCGAAAGCACGGTCAGCCTGACTCCCTTCTTGAGGCCCGTCACCCACGCGAACTCGCGCGACTGGCCTTCGCACTCGATTTCGTCGAGCAGGGGCTTGAACATTTGCACGCGGCCGGGGTCGCCCACGAGGATTACGCGGTCTGCCAGCTGGTCGGGACGGATGTGGATGTGGAACGCGGAACCGTCGCCGTTGATGATGAGTTCTGATTCGGGAATTTTCATATGGTTATTTGTTTTGTTTTCTCTTTGCGGAGCGAAGGCGCGAGGAGCTGCGCACAAGCAGCTCGTCTGCATACACGCCCCTGAGCGCGAGGATGTCGAAGATCAGCGCGATCAGCGGGAACACGGCCGTCCAGCGGACTACATACTCCTGCGGGAGCTTGAAATAGCCCACGGCGAGCCAGACCTGCAGCGCGAGCAGGACCACGGCGGCGGCGCCGCCAAGGCGGATCTGCAGGCTGCGGCGGCTCCAGGCGAACAGCGCCACGAGCGTGCAGGCGAGGGCGAGCCCGGAGAGCACGGCGTACGGGAGATACTCCGCGTATCTCATAGCCTCTTCCGAACCCGGAACGCGGGCGAAATCAGTGCATAAAAGCGCGGCCATCAGGCCTGCAGCTACAGCGAAATAAAGCGTCTGAACTCTTTGCCACATAGTCTCTATCCTCTTGAATTGAATCTTGCAAGGACATTGTCCTCATAAGTCTTGGACACCGGTATCGGTTCCGTATTACCCAGACCCAGGTCTATCGCGTAGCCTTCCTTCGTACGGGTGATGGTCTCCACTTTGTCGAAGTTCACTATGTACTTGCGGTGGCAGCGCACCAGGTCGCTTCCGGTGAAGCTCTCCTCCACCGTCTTCAGGCGGCAGCGTAGCATATACTGCTTCAGAGTGCCTTCCGAATCCTGATACCAGACCTTGATATAATTGTCGTCCGACTCGATATAAAAGAGGTTCGACAGGCTGACCACCAGCTTGAGCGAACCCGAGTTGTCGTAAAGCGTTATTTTTTCATCCTTGGTCAGCGACGGAGCTTCGTCCGTGGTGATCGAACCGAAGCTCATCAGCCTGATGGTGTTGTTCTTGTCCTCGATCGCGAAGAAGAACGCGGCGAGAAGGTACGGCACTCCAAGGCTGATTATGCAGAAGCCCATAGCGGAGAGGAACAGCTTGAGGAAGGTGATTTCCACATAGGGGACCACTCCCGCGGCGATTCCGTTGAGCGAGAATGCCGCATACGCGAGCGAGATCACCACCACCTCTCCGAGACACCACATCACGTAGTCGAAATAGATGAGCGTGTGCTTTTTCGCCACAGCATACATCGTCATCTTCGAAAAGGAGAGGATGACTATGCAGAGACTCATAAACACGAGAGTGAGCAGGGCTTGGGCGGATGCGAAGCCCATCTTGAACCACACGAAGCGCAGATACGGCGAAATGAGCATTATGAATACGAGGGAAAACAGCGCAGTGAACACTACTGTGCTTGTGAGCTGATGGCTTCCCACCATATATGCAGGTATTCTGTCGCTTGCTGCCATATCGGGGCAAAGATAGCAAAAAACGGACTAACTTACTATTTTGTCCGGCGAGGAGATGATGCGGAGTATGCTCAGAGGGTGCGAGGAGGCGGCGTTTTCTTCAGCGTCCACGTTCCTGGCGGCCAGCAGGCCGTTCTGCTTCATATAGGCCGACAGCGCGGAGTGGTCCAGGCCCATAGCCTTCAGGTAACCCAGACCCGTGCTGCCCGAAGAGCCGGCGATTGCGAGTAAAAGGTGAGTGGCGAAGATCTTGTCCGCCCCGGACATAGTCGCTTCGATTATACAGAGGTTCAAGGTGTTCTGCGCGCTGCGCGAGAAGCGGAGTTTGTCCGCCTCCGAATACGCGATTCCGGACGGGCGGAAGAGGCTGCCCTCAACCGTGGCTTTCAGCTCGGCAAGATCCACCCCCAGGGCCTTGAGCGAAGCGCAGGCGTCGTTGTCGGCGTGGCGGAGGATCCCGAGCAGGAGATGATCCGTCGTGATGGCGTAATCTCCCGTCCTCATCGCTTCGTCCCTGGCATAGGAAATTATCTTCAAAAGCTCTTGTGAAACCTGAGTCTGCATACGTAACAAAAATACTAAAATTAGGTTGTTTTACCCAAGATTTTTTGCTAAATTTGTATGTTTATACAAAACCTGGATTTTTGAAGATTTTTTAAGTGAAAATATGGAGAACGAAGAAGTAGAAAAAGTGCACGGAATTATCGAGCCTGTGGAGATTGATCACGAAATGCGGACGGCCTATATCGACTATTCGATGTCGGTCATCGTTTCGCGCGCCCTTCCGGACGCCCGCGACGGCCTGAAGCCCGTGCAGCGCCGTGTCCTCTTCGGAATGGACGGCCTCGGCCTGTCGTACAGCGGTCAGACCAAAAAGTCCGCCCGTATCGTCGGTGAGGTGCTCGGTAAGTTCCATCCCCACGGAGACAGCAGCGTGTACGACGCGATGGCGCGTCTCGCCCAGCCCTGGAACCAGCGCTATCCGCTGGTGTGGGGCCAGGGAAACTTCGGTAGTATGGACGGCGACCCCGTGGCCGCAATGAGGTACACCGAAGCGAAGCTGGACAGGATGGCGGACGACGTCCTTGGAGACCTTGATAAAGACACGGTGGATTTCACCCTGAATTTCGACGATACCATTATGGAGCCGACCGTCCTTCCGACGAAGGCGCCGCTGCTCCTGTTGAACGGCTCTGCCGGCATCGCGGTGGGTATGGCCACCAATATGGCCCCGCATAACCTCGGAGAGTGCTGTGACGCCATCTGCGCGTATATCGACAACCCTGATATCGACGTAGAAGGGCTGATGGAGCATATCAAGGGTCCCGATTTCCCGACCGGCGGCATCGTTATGGGCCGTCAGGGAATAGTGGACGCGTACACCACCGGCCGCGGCAGGGTAGTGCTGCGCGCGAAAGCCGAGATCGAGGAAGATGAACACGGCCGCCAGATGGTCGTGGTCACGGAGATTCCTTATATGGTGAACAAGGCGGAGATGATAGCCCGCATCGGCGAGATGATCCGCGACAAGAAGATCGAAGGCATTTCGGACATCCGCGAGCTCTCGAACAGGGACGGTATCCGCATCGAGTTCATCATCAAGAAAGACGCGAATGCGAACGTGGTGCTGAACACGCTTTATAAGTACACCGCCCTTCAGTCGAGCTTCGCCTTCAACAACGTCGCCCTCGTGGGCGGCCGCCCGAGGACTCTCTCCCTCAAGGATATGCTCAAGGTGTTCGTGGACTTCCGCCACGAAGTGGTGGTGCGCCGCACCCGTTTCGAGCTGGACAAAGCGAAGAAGAGGGCCCATATCGTGGAGGGCTTGCTGAAAGCCATCGACGTAATCGACGACATAGTGCAGATAATCAAGCACTCGAAGAGCGTGGACGAAGCGAAGGCCGAGCTTATTGCCCGCTTCGGCTTCTCCGAGGAGCAGGCGAGCGCGATCGTGGATATGCGTCTGCGTCAGCTCACCGGCCTCGAGAAGGAAAAGCTGCAGGACGAATACGACAAGCTCCAGGAGTTCATCGCGGAGTGCGAAGGCATCCTCGCAAGCGAGGAGAAGCAGCTCGCGATAGTCAAGGCCGAGAGCATCGCCCTGAAGGAGAAGTACGGCGATTCCCGCCGCACGGAAATCACCTTCAGCGCCGAGGAATTCAACCCCGAAGACTTCTATGCCGACGAAGATGTGGTTATCACCATCTCGCATCTCGGATACATCAAGAGGACTTCCCTCACAGAGTTCCACGTCCAGTCCCGCGGCGGAGTGGGCAAGAAGGCAAGCGCCACGAGGGACGAAGACTTCATCGAGCACATCTATGTGGCGAATATGCACAGCACTATGCTCTTCTTCACTGAGAAGGGTATCTGTTACAGGCTCAAGGTCTATGAGATCCCTGAGGGAACCAGGACCTCGAAGGGCCGTGCGGTGCAGAACCTGCTCGCCATCGACCAGGACGACAAGATCAAGACTTATCTGAATGCCGCGAAGATCGAGAGCAGGGAGTACACTGATTCCCATTTCGTGGTGCTCATCACCCGCAGCGGTATCATCAAGAGGACCTGCCTGACCGAGTATGCGAATGCCCGCAGCCGCAACAAAGGCCTCATAGCCATCAACTTCAAGGAAGGCGACGGCCTGCTGGATGCGCTGCTTACCAATGGCACTGAAGAGATAATGATCGCAGGCCGCGCAGGCTACTGCGTCCGCTTCGACGAAGACGACGCCAGGACCCTCGGAAGGGCCTCTATGGGCGTGCGTGGCATTAATCTTGCGGAAGACGATGTGGTGGTCGGCGCGATCAGCCGCAATCCTTCGGCAGAGGATGCGCAGAATCACACCGTGCTGGTGGTCAGTGAGAACGGTTACGGCAAGCGTTCGTACGGAGACGATTACCGCCATACGAACAGAGGCGCGAAGGGTGTCCGCACTCTCAATATCACGGAGAAGACGGGAGCCCTGGTCGCCATCAAGAACGTCACGGAGGAGAATGATCTTATGATCATCACCAAGTCCGGCCTCACTATCAGGATGGCAGTGACAGACATCAGGCTTTGCGGCCGCGCCACCCAGGGCGTCAAGCTGATCAACATCCGCGAGGGAGACAGCATCGCAGCGGTGTCGGTCGTCGCCCACGAAGAAGAGGAAGAAGTACAAACAGTTGAAGAATAATCAACACAAAAAACCAAGAATATGAAAAAGATCTTTTTAGCGCTCGCGCTCCTGGCTTCGCTGCAGATGGGTTATGCCCAGCAGCAGAACAAGTCGGTCTCGGCAGCCCAGAAAGCCGCTGAGAAAGCAATCGCCGCATCGCAGGATGCGAAGAAGAGCACGAAACTCGCCACCTGGACAAAGCTTGCAAAGGCTTACATCGACGCTTACAACGCCCCCACCGGAAACGGCTGGATCGGCGGATCGAGGGCAGACCTCGCGCTCGTCCTTGCAGAAGACAAACCCGTCTCCGTAGAATATGTGGAGGTCGGCGGCCAGCAGATGCTCAAGGAGGTCTATGCCACCCGTGATTACTACTACAATTCGGGCGACATCCTCCAGTACATCGTCGTCACCAACCCGATTTTCCCGGACGCTCTCGAGAAAGGCGCAGAGGCCTATGCAAAGGCTTATGAGCTGGATGTGAAGGGCAGCAAGAAGAAGGAGATAGTGGAAGGCCTCGGCATCATCGAGGGCAAGCTCGTGGACGAAGCTTACAACGCCTACACCTTCGGCAACCTCGAGAAGGCATCTTACTATTTCGAGAAGGCGGCCGAGGTCTCTATGCAGGAGCCTTATGCCAAGCTGGACACCAGCTCGATTTACAACACCGGCCTTACTGCCTGGATGCTCGGTCAGACAGACAAAGCGAAGAAGTTCCTCGAGCAGAGCGTTCAGATCGGTTACTACGGTGAGGAAGGCGACGCATATGCGAAGCTTGCCGACATCGCTGACAAAGCAGGTGATCAGGAAGCCCGCCAGGCCTATCTGGAGGAAGCCTTTATGAAGTTCCCTCAGAGCCAGAGCGTGCTCGTAGGCCTCATCAACTTCTACCTCTCATCCGGCGGAAACACAGACCGTCTGTTCGAGCTCATCGGAGCTGCGAAGGCGAACGAGCCTGAGAATGCTTCGCTCTACTATGTGGAGGGTAACATCTATCTTCAGCTCGAAGACGCCGAGAACGCAATCAGGTGCTACCGCCAGTGCGCCGAAATCAACCCTGAGTATGAGTTCGGTTACATCGGAGAGGGTCAGTACTGGTACAACAGAGCCGTCGATCTGCAGGATGCAGCCGCGGCCGAGATGGACTATAAGAAGTACGACAAGATTATGGCTGAGTTCGAGCAGGCCCTGAAGAACAGCGTGGAGCCGTTCGAGAAGGCCTTCGAGATCACCAAGGAAGACGGCATCAAGGTGGCGGTGAGCGAGTACCTTAAGAATGCCTGCTACCGCTTCTCCTACGATGATCCTGTCTACAAAGAGAAGTACGACAAATACGACGCGATCGTCAAGGCTGCAAAGCAGTAACGATCTTTCCGACCAAAGGGTGTCGCACTATATCTTCGTTTCCGAAGGTGATGGTTGCGACACCTTTTATTTTTGAGAGCTTTTCCACGGCCTTCTCAAGTCCGCTGTCTTCGCGGTTGGGAAGGTCGATTTGCGATGTGTCGCCCGTGACGATGAATTTCGCCTCGCAGCCCATACGGGTGAGGAACATCTTCAGCTGGCCCATATTGGTGTTCTGCGCTTCGTCCAGGATGACGCAGGCACGGTCCAGCGTGCGTCCGCGCATATAGGCGAGCGGCGCTATCTGAATGGTTCCGTCCTGCATAAATTCCTGCAGCTTCTTCGGCGGAATCATATCCCCGAGCGCGTCGTAGAGCGGCTGCAGATACGGGTCAAGCTTTTCCTTGAGGTCTCCGGGGAGGAAGCCCAGGCGTTCGCCGGCTTCCACGGCGGGGCGGGTGAGGATGATGCGCCTGATCTCGCGGTTCTTCAGCGCGCGCACGGCCAGGGCGATGGCGATATAAGTCTTTCCCGTGCCGGCAGGGCCGAGGGCGAAGATGAGGTCGTTGTCGAAATAAGCCTTCACAAGCTCCTGCTGGCGGGCGTTGCGGGCGCGGATGGGCTTGCCTTCCGTGTTGTGCACGATTATGGCCTCGCCGCTGAGTTTGAAGCTTTCGGGAGAAGATTCGCCGTCGAAGATGTCCTCCACGTCGTAGATGGTGAGGTTCATCTTGTGATGGCGTTTTTCGATCAGTGCTCCGAGTTTCTGGTTGAACTCCTCAATGTCAGCCGGTTTGCCGTCCAGAATGAGTTCGTCGCCTCTTGCGACCACTTTGAGGGAGGGAAAATAAGAGCAGAATTCTTCGAGGATTTTGTTTCCGACTCCGTACAGACCGACGGGGTCCACGCCTTCGAGCTTGATCGTTTTCTTCATAGTACAAATATAGGTATTTTATTTTGTCAGCAAACTTACTAAATTTGTGGGTTGTAGAAATATCTTAACAATTAACCATATGAAAAAGATTACTACCATCGCCGTAATCGCCGCGCTCGCCGTAATGGTGTCCGGTTGCGATTTCATCCGTCAGATTGCAGGTCGTCCGACCACCGCTCAGATTGAAGCTATGGACGCCGAAGATCTCGAAGAGGCCGTCGAAGAGGCAGCTTGCTGCTGCGACACCCTCTGTGTCTGCGACTCTTGCTGCTGCGCCGACTCCCTCTGCTGCAAAGAGGATGCTTGTTGTAAGGATTCCCTTTGCTGCAAGGAAGCTTGCGATAAGGCTTGCGAGAAAGAGTGCGTAGAGTCGTGCGAGAAGCCCTGCGAAGGTGAGGCTGCCGTTGAAACTCCCGCTGAGGAGCCCGTCGTGGAGCCCGTCGCCGTGGAGAAGCCCGCTGCAGCTGCAGAAGAGCCCGTGGTCGAGGAGACCCCCGCTGCCCAGAAGAAGTACTGTGTGGTTATCGGCACCTTCTCGTGTGAGGCGAATGCCGCCGCCCAGGTGAAGAGGGCTGAGAAGGCCGGCTATGAAGTCGTGACCTTCCCGATCGGCAAGAAGCTCACAGCCGTTGCAGTCGCCCCCACCGATGTGAAAGCAGAGGCTTTCAAGACCCTCAAAGAGGTCAAGACGAAGAAGTTCTGCCCTGCAGACGCATACGTGTTTGTGGTCAAGTAGACATTTTTAGTTAGTAATGGATTACGATTTTAAGAAGATAGAGCGCAAATGGCAGGAACGCTGGCGCTCCGAGGGAACGTATAAAGTCTCGGAGGACAGCAGCCGTCCGAAGTTCTACGTGCTGGATATGTTCCCGTACCCGTCGGGTGCGGGACTGCACGTAGGGCATCCTCTTGGATACATAGCAAGCGACATTTTCTCCCGCTACAAGCGCCTCAGGGGCTTCAACGTGCTTCATCCTATGGGTTACGACGCCTTCGGCCTTCCCGCTGAGCAGTACGCAATCCAGACCGGTCAGCACCCCGAAGTCACCACTATGAAAAACATAGCGCGCTACCGCGAGCAGCTGGACCGCATAGGCTTCTGCTATGACTGGTCGCGCGAAGTGAAAACCTGCGATCCGGAGTATTACAAATGGACGCAGTGGGCCTTCCTCAAGATGTTCGGCAGCTGGTTCGACCCTGCACAGAACAAGGCCCGCCCCATCGAGGAACTCATCGCGAAACTTGAGACTGTCGGCTATGAGGATGTCACGCCCGAAATGTGGGCCGCGGCCTCCGAGAAGGAAAAGTCTGACATCCTTATGCGCTGGCGCATCGCCTATCTTGGCGAGACTTCCGTTAACTGGTGCGAAGGCCTGGGTACTGTTCTGGCCAACGACGAAGTGAAGGACGGCCTGAGCGTGCGCGGCGGTTTCCCGGTGGAGCAGAAGAAGATGAAGCAGTGGCAGCTGCGCGTGTCGGCCTATGCCGGACGTCTGCTCGAGAGCCTGGATTCCCTTGCGTGGACCGACTCCCTGAAGGAGATGCAGCGCAACTGGATAGGCAAGTCAGAAGGCACGGAGGTGGTCTTCAACACCGTCTGCGACGGCCGGGAGCTGCCTGTCACTATCTTCACCACCAGGGTGGATACCATCTTCGGCGTCACCTTTATGGTGCTTGCGCCCGAAAGCGAACTCGTGGACCAGTTGACCTCCGCATCTCAGAAAGAGGCGGTCGAGGCCTACGTCAAGGAGGTCCGCAAGAAGACCGAGCGCGAACGTATCGCCGAGACAAAAACCGTCACCGGCGTGTTTGCGGGTTCGTACGGCATCAACCCTCTGACGGGTGAGAAGGTCCCCATCTGGATCAGCGAGTATGTGCTCGCCGGCTACGGCACGGGCGCCATTATGGCCGTTCCGGCCCACGACAGCCGCGACTACGCCTTCGCCAGGAAGTTCGGCCTGCCGATAGTGCCCATCATCGAGGGCTGCGACGTGTCCGGGCAGTCGTTCGACGCGAAGGAGGGCAAGATGTGCAACAGCGGTTTCCTGAACGGAATGGACGTCCGTGTGGCTATCGAAGCCGCGAAGGACTATGCCGAAGAGCACGGGCTTGGCCGCCGGAAGACCAACTACCGCCTGCGCGACGCCATCTTCAGCCGCCAGCGCTATTGGGGCGAGCCCTTCCCGATCTACTATAAAGACGGCATTCCGACTCCCGTGGACGAAGAGGATCTGCCGCTGACTCTGCCGGAGATCAGTTCGTACAAGCCGTCGGCTAACGGTGAACCGCCGCTCGCCCGCGCGAAGGACTGGACCTACAAAGGTTGGCCGCTGGAGACCTCGACTATGCCCGGCTTCGCCGGATCGTCGGCGTACTACCTCCGCTATATGGACCCGCATAACGCCGAGGCTCTGGTAGGCCGCGAGGCTAACGGATACTGGCGCAACGTGGACCTCTATGTCGGAGGCACGGAGCACGCCACGGGGCACCTCATCTACTCACGCTTCTGGAACAAGTTCCTCTATGACCTGGGTTATGTCTGCTGCGACGAACCGTTCGCGAAACTCGTGAACCAGGGTATGATCCAGGGTCGCTCGAACTTCGTTTACCGCATAGTCGGCACCAACAAGTTCGTCTCGCTCGGTCTGAAGGACCAGTATGAGACCACTGAGATCCACGTGGATATCAATATCGTCCGTAACGACAAACTGGACCTCGATGCCTTCAGGGCCTGGAGGCCTGAGTTTGCTGATGCGGAGTTCGTCCTCGAAAACGGCGAATACATCTGCGGATGGGCCGTGGAGAAGATGAGCAAGAGTATGTTCAACGTGGTGAATCCGGATGATATCTGCGACACCTATGGCGCCGACACCCTCCGTCTCTACGAAATGTTCCTCGGACCCATCGAGCAGAGCAAGCCTTGGGACACTAAGGGTATCGACGGCGTGAACCGCTTCCTGAAGAAATTCTGGAGGCTGTTCTACGACCGCGACAACTTTATAGTCACGGATGAAAAGGCGACCCCCGCCGAACTGAAGGCTCTTCACAAGCTTATAGGCAAGGAGCAGGAGGATATAGAGGCTATGTCGTACAACACCAACATTAGCGCGTTTATGATTGCGCTTTCCGAACTCGGGGAGTGCCACAAGCGCGAGGTGCTGGAGCCGCTCGTGGTGCTTCTATCGCCCTTCGCGCCGCATATGGCCGAAGAGCTGTGGGAGGCGCTTGGGCATAAGACGAGCGTGTGCGACGCTTCGTTCCCGGAGTATGTGGCGGCTTACACAGTTGAGGACAATGTGACTTACCCTGTGCAGTTCAACGGCAAGATGCGTTTCACCGTGGATATGCCGAAGAGCGCCACTCCCGCAGAGGTTGAGGCGGCTGTCCGTGCGCATCCGCAGACAGGCAAATATATTCTCGACGGGCAGAGCATCGTTAAGGTTATAGTCGTGCCCGGCCGAATCATTAATATCGTTGTCAAGTAATGAAACCTTCGAAGGTTAGTTTACTCATCCAGGATTATCTGGTCATTACCCTGGCCTGTTTCATCTTTGCCTGGTGCTGGGAGGGATTTATGATCCCTTGCGGGATGTCCGCCGGCGGTATGATGGGTCTTTCCACCATCATTCAGTATGCCACTGGAGGACTTCTCCCCGCGCAGTACACCTATATGGCCATCAACATCCTGTTGATTGTGATCGCGGTGTTCGCGATGGGGATAGGTTTCGGGTTCAAGACCATATATGCCATCATTATGTCCACTGTGGCGATGCAGATTATCGCCAGCATTCCGGGCCTTCAGTGCCTTCCCGGAGAGTTCTTCTATGTGAAGGACACCATTCTGGTTCCCGTGATTGCGGGTACACTGGAGGCGACGGGTCTCGGCCTCGTGATCCGCTTCGGCGGCAGCACGGGAGGCACGGACATAGTGGCCATTATGATAAACAAGTACTACCCTGTGCAGCTCAGCGTGGTTTTCCTCATCACGGACCTTATCACGGTGGCTATGCTCCTTCTGCTCCCGGACAAGACCTTTACGGACGCGACCTACGGTGTGGTGGAGATAGTGATTTTCAACCTTCTCATCGACGACATCGTGGGTGGTCACAAATCCTCTTTCCAGCTGATGGTCTTCTCGGAGAAGTATAACGACATAGCGGACCATATCATCAACAAAATGGGCAGGGGAGTGACTATCCTAAAGGCTCAGGGGTGGTACACGAAAAAGGAGAAGAACGTGCTTCTGATCCTTATCAACCGCGGCGAGTTCTCCTCGCTTATGAAGGAAATCAAGGCCATCGACCCTCGTGCCTTTATGTCCGTGTCAGCTACCAAGAGCGTCTACGGCGAAGGTTTCGAGGAGATCAAGGGCGGAATGAACGACGCCAAGGCGCTTATGCATAAACACAATAAGAATGAATCTGAACACTAAAAAAATACTCGTCGGAGTCAAGGAGTACGGACTCATCACCTTCGGCATCCTCTGCTACGTTCTGGGATGGAGCATCTTCCTGGTGCCCAACCATCTCGTGGGCGGCGGTGTCACCGGTATCGCGTCCATCATCCAGTATGCGACCCACGGTCTGGTGAAGATGGGTTACACCTACTTCGCCCTGAATGTGATTTTGCTCGTGATAGCCCTGCTTACTCTGGGACGCAACTTCGGAGTGAAGACAGTCTACGCCATCCTGATCGCTTCGGTAGGCCTTAATATTTTCCAGGATATCATTCCTTTCGCTTTCATCGATCAGATAGCCCTTGCGAACGGCAAGCTGATGAGCACCATTATGGGCGCCATCCTGGTGGGCTTCGGAATAGGCCTTACGATGTCGCAGGGAGGAAGCACCGGCGGAACGGATATCATAGCGCTCGTGGTGAACAAGTACCGCAACGTGTCTCCCGGAAGGATGGTCCTTATCACTGATGCGGTAATCATCCTTTCATCGCTGCTCGTGCCTTCCTACGGCTCGGACGGTCAGGCTCTGCCTCTGGTGGAGAAGATCACGACCGTGGTCTACGGTTTCGTGCTTATCACCCTTGTTTCGACCGTGCTCGACCTTACGATCCAGGGCTCGCGCCAGAGCGTCCAGCTCTTCGTGCTCTCCAAGCACTACCGCGAGATTGCCGATATGATCACGGAGAATCTGCACCGTGGAGTGACTGTCCTGGATGGAAAAGGCTGGTACACGAAGGAAAACACCGAGGTGCTGATGGTTATCACCCGCAAGTACGATCTTAATGTACTTTTGCGCGAAATCAAGAGGATAGACCCGAACGCATTCCTTTCCGTGTCGTCTGTGACAGGTGTTTACGGCAAAGGCTTCGAGTCAATCAAAGGTGGACGAAAAAAATAATTTTAGGATTTTTCCGTCACAAAAGATATTTCCTATCCTGCTGCAGTGTGCTGTAGCAGGATTTTTTTGATATATTTGCCCTGAACCAAGAATTGAAACTATGAACCTGTTCGCATTTTTCAGAAGGCGCAAGCCCTCGC
>JAFYIK010000221.1 GCA_017538685.1 Bacteroidales bacterium
CAGACCTCTTTTAACGATTTTGCTGTGTATCAGCGACTTAGCCCCCACGGGCTGTTCTCCGGGCGGTTCCTAAAGGCTGCCCCCACGGGCTGTTCTCCGGGCTGTTCTCCGGGCGGTTCCTAAAGGCTGCTCCCACGGGCGGCTCCCACGGGCGATCACCCACGGGCTTTTCTCCGCCCGCGCTTATTCTCTGCTGAAGATCAGGACGCAGGAGATGGCGGCGACCATTCCTGAGATCTGCCACACGGTGGGGAGAGCGTCAAGGCGCGCGATAAGAAGGAGCACGATGGACAGCAGGCAGCAGATCACGGGCGAGCAGGCGTCGGCCAGGGGCGCGATGACCATCGCCTTGCCGTAGCGGTTGGCATAGACGAGGGTGAAGGCGCCGATGGCGTTCAGGATCTGCACGAAGAAGACCTTGGTGGGTGCGCCCCAGCCGTATGCGGCGAGCTCTGAAGGAGAGCGAAGCAGGAAGGCCACGGGGATCAGCACCACGGCGGCGATCGCCATATACACGAACACGCTCTCGGCGTCCGGGGTGTGGTTGTTCGCGAGCTTCATCACGAACGCCTGGATACCCCAGCAGATGAAGACCACAGCGGCGAGGACTATCCACAGCCAGCCCTGCGCGCTACCCTCGGTGTCCGAAGGGATGGCGAAGCAGATGATGGCCACGAACGCCAGGACAATACCCAGAATGCCGAGCTTCGAGACCTTCTCTTTCAGGAAAATGGACGAGAGGATCACTGTGACGATAGGCGCCACGGAGATCATAGGCATCACGAGGTACGACGGCGCATACTTCAGCGCGAGGAACAGCACGAGCTGCCCGCCGGCGCCGAGCAGGCCGACACCCATACTGAGGGCGACGGTCTTGGGCCTGACGTCCAGTTTGAACTTGATGTTCGCGAGCGCAAACAGCGCGCAGGGAATCATCGAAAGCGCCCACACGACATAGACCATCTCGGAAGGGAAGTCCTTCGGGATTCCGAGGTACAAGTCTCCGAGGGTTGGGTCTGAGAATGTCATCCAGACACCCCAGGTGATCATCGTGATGATGGCGTACAACAGCCAATTATGTTTTTTCTCTGCCATATGTATCAAAAGTAAAAGCTGAGATTGAGGTTGGCGCCCACATTTCCGGTTCCGAAGACGAAGCGGCTGGAGCCGGGAGCGGTGAGTTCAGACCAGGTGTCCACCTCTCCGGAATAGGCATTGTAGCCCTCCACGGTGAAGTGCTTGACGCCTGTCCAGCTGTAGACGGCAGCGATATTGACTTCGCCGCCGATGGAGATCTTCGGGGTGAAGAACCACTCAACTCCGGCATAGGCGACTGCGCCGAGATAGCGGTCGCGGGTGGCGCTATGCGTGTCCAGATAACGGAGCGAAGCGTGCGAGGCCGCGAGGGCGGGGAGACCGGCGCCGGCAGGGGTGGTGAGGCCGCCGTTACTGCAGGTAGGAGTCTGGTTGTATTCGGTGATGGCGTTGCCGTAGGTGTACTTCACGCTGGAGGACTGACCGGCGATCAGGACGCCGCCTCCGAATATGCCCTGGATGCGGCGGGTGCCCACGTGGCGCTCAAGGCCGGCCATAATGCTGACGCCGTTCGAGCGGTTGGTGCGGGTGTCGGTCACCTTGGCCGAGGAGAGCGGGTCGGTGGCGTAGGCGGCATCGTCCCTGGAGTAGAAGTTGCTGACGCGGTCGTTGTAGAGCCAGCCGGCGTTGATGCGAAGGCCCAGCTCGTTCGAGAGCATATGCCTGACGGTGACCGAGGCCATAGGAGTCAGGGCCGCAAAGCCCGCGGTGGCGGCGTCGCCGTTGAGATAAGGCTGCGAAGCGAAGTCGTTCAGACCGTTGGCGCCCGCGCCGTTGAAGAACTGTCCCAGATAGGTGAAGATAGGGACCGCGCTGACCGAGATGGCCCATTCTCCCTGCTCGGGGAGATAATTGTCATCCCCGTAGGACTGGGCTCCCAGGCTGAACACCGGGCCTGTAATCAGGCACAGTGCCGCAATTAAACCGATAAACTTTTTCATAGGTTTAGTCGCCGTAGGCTGCGCTGCTGGTTACGCTGATGTTGACTGTCTGCACGTCGCCGTTCTGCACATACACTGTCTTGGAGGTGCTGTTGTTGTAGAGGGCGTTGTTCACGAAAGCTTCCTTGCCTTCGTTGTCGAGGACGGATTTCTTCTGGTAGAAAGGACGCGCGCTGACCGTGACGGTGAGCGATGAAGTGCCCACAGGGATGTCCATCGTGTACTTGCCCTGCGAATCGGTAGTGGCTTCGATTTCGTAGTTGCCCTTGGCGGACGAGCCGCCGATTTCGGAATAGGGAATCCTGGCGACCACCTTCACGCCGGATGCCGCCTGATAATCGCTGTAGCTGTCGATTATGCCTGAATTCCACTTGATGCCGCGGTCGTAGGTGACCTTGCCGACAATCTGCGCTTTCTGACTGAATGTGTCCACGGTGAGTTTGGACTGCTCGGGGGTGCAGGAGAAAAGCATCCCGCAGGCGGCTGCGAGAACCGCGACCCTGAAGAGATAGTTTTTGAACATAAGTTGATTATTTTATTTGACAAATGATGCGATTAATTGTCCCCATTCGGCGTTTTCGCGTATGCCGGTGAAGGCGCTGGAACCGGGGCCCCAGGCGTAGACGGGCACTGCGATGCCGTTGTGGCCTTCGTTGCCAAAGGCTACGCCGATGCGGCCTTCGGCTATGTCGCCGTCCTGCAGGGTGACGGCGCCGGTGTTATGGTCGGCCGTGACCACAACCAGCGTGTGACCGTCGGCAGCGGCCCACTCCAGAACGTCGCCGATCGTGCGGTCGAAGTCTAGGATTTCCTCCATCGCCTTCGGCAGGTCGTTTTCGTGCAGACCGTCGTCGATGCAGGAGCCTTCGATCATCATCACGAAGCCGTCCGGGCCTGCGGAAAGAAGCTCAAGCCCACGGGCGACCATCCTGCGGAAGAGGTCCCCACGCTCCAGCGCGACGGGGAGGTTATCCGGGGAGAGTATGCCCACGACGGGCAGTCCTGCGCCCATCAGCGCCGCTTCGTCGAGCGCGACGTTGTACCCGGCCGCGGCCATTTCGGCCGTGATGTCACGACCGTCCGTGCGCTTGGTGGTGAACCAGTCGAGCCCGCCGCCGGCGAGGTAGTCGACCCCGCACTCCGCGTAGTCCGCAATCAGGTCTTCCTGCTCATAGCGCTCAGCGTTGTGGCAGCAGAAATCGCACGGCGTCGCGTCTGCGAAATGGCAGGTCACGGCCACGCCCGTCAGCTTGCCCAGCCCGCGCGCTTTCACCAGCACGCTGGGGAGGTCCGAGCCGTCCGGCGCTACCCCGACGTGGCTCTCCGCGGTCTTGTGCCCGCTCGCGAGAGCCGTCCCGCCCGCGCCGGAATCCGTGATCAGATTGTCCGTGCAATAGGTGCGCGAAATGCCGGTGAAGGGGAAGTTGTCCAGGTTCAGCTTGCCGTGGTTCAGCACCCAGGCGCAGCTGACGTGCTCCAGGCCCATTCCGTCGCCTATCATCAGGATGACGTTGCGGATTTCGGCGTCCTGGGCCGGTTCTGCGACCGAAACTATGTCGTAGGTCCGTGGAGTCTGGTAGTACTGAAGTTTGTTGTTCTCTTTGCAGGCGACTGCGCAAAGGGCGAGGGCTGCAATCAGGAATATAGTCTTTTTCATAAGCATCTTGTGTAAGTCTCAATTATCACCCCGTCTGCATCCGCGATGAAATAGAACGGGGCGGCGGTGTGGTCGTAAACACTCTCCGTGTCGTGTGCCCGATAATATTCCCAACCTTCAATTTTAGGAAAACTGCCAAAGCCGCTGCAAAGTGCGACGTGGCGCGCTTCAGGGTGTTCGCCGGCCTGCTTTTCGAGGGCTTTAAGGCAGCTGGGGCAGCTTAAATCTACTACAAGGAAAAGAATTGGTTGCCCAAGCTCGATTGTAACTGAATTTCCCAAACGGTCGGATAGGGAAGGAAGCTTCAGAGGGTCTCCGACGTGGTTTGTCAGGCAGGATGTGACGAAGCGGGAGTACAATTCGGCGTCGTAACCGTCCACTATGCCGTCGGACAGAACGCGTTTCATCGAGTAAACGAAAAGCGGACAATTGCGACAGGGAGAAGAAGATGCGTAGAACGCCCTCACTACCCACTCGGTGTAGACATAATAAGCCACTTCGTCTGCTTTCAACAGATCGAACAGACGGTCTATCTCCGCTTCGGCGTCCTGCCCGGGCGCGGCAACCGCGAGTTCGGCGAACGCCGCGAACTCGTCTTCCGCCGCGCTGATATCCGAGATATCAGGCTTATGGCGCTCCCAGTAACCTTTTACCGACGGCGCCCCGCAGGACACCGTCAGCAAGGCGAAAAGCGCCAGAGAGACTGCTATTCCCGGCCTCATTTAAGTTCGAACAGTTTATTGTAACCGGTCTTGCTGTCGAAGACGTTTTTGTTTGCGAACGCTATGCTGTACTCCGGTCTGTCGGAGAGCAGAGGGTCGCTGAGATTCAGATACAGCGTTCCCTTGTCCGAAGGAAGGGTGATCGTGGTGAGAATGGTGTGTGCGCCGGGCTGCCACTTGCGAGGGTCGGAAGCCACCTGGAACACGGTCTTCTTTCCGCTGCCGTCGATGAAGATGAGCTCCACCCTGCGTGGGTTCATAGGGGCGGCATAGCCGTCGTTGCGGAAGTTGACCGCTATCTCAAGCTCTTCGCCTGCGGCGAGGTTGGTCTGGCGCTCGACGTTGTCCAGCACAAGGCGGTAGCCGAGCCTGTTGACGATTTCATTATAGCATCCGTTTTTCTGCCAGCCGCTGATCACGTCGCCGTGGTAGTCGATGTTGAGGTAAGTCCAGTGATAGTCCACCATATCTTTAGTGGAGGCCGTGCAGGTGCAGTAGTCCGACACGTTGCAGGTCTCGCCGCCCATAATGGTGTAGCGGGTCTCAGCCTTCCAGAATGCGCGGTCGCCGCTTTCGTTGTCGAAGGTGCCCCAGTCGTCGGCCGCGGCTCCGAAGCAGTCGTTGTGGCCTCCGAGGCGGGCGAGGTTGGTCTCCTTGTGAGCGGTCTGCTTAGTGAGGGTGTCTTTGAGATGGAGGTTATACATCCTCATCTTGAACTGAGGGGTGCGGAGTTCCACCTGGCGCGACAGAGGCATAGCATCCAGCAGGGCCTCAGCCACCCTCTTGCGCGGCAGATAATCGTTGTTGGACTCGGGCTGGAATATGAAATTGCTTGTGTAATACCACTCGCCCCAGACTCCCACGAATCCGGCCTGAAGCACGAAGATCACGTCTTCATTGCGCTGCAGGATGGGCTTGAGCTGCTCGATATGGCGCATCACGATCTCCTCTGTGGGGTCCCAGGGCTTAGCTTTCTCACTGTCGCTGTCTTTATAAGCGAAGCGCAGGACGCATTTCGCGCCGCCCTCGCGCAGGGCGTCCATAGTGTCCTGAATCTTCTTGAGGAAGGCGTCGGAGATGTCTCCTTTCATAAAATCGGTCAGGTAGAAACCGCAGTAATACAAAGTGCGTCCTTCCGTGCGCTGCGCCTTCACGGCAGAGGTCTTCAGGGCTGCGGTGCCGGTCTTGAAGTCCTGGTACTTCATAAAGCCCCTTTCGGGGTTGGCGATAACGTCTGTGCTTTCAGTAAACTGATACTTTACACCCGTCCAGGAATATCCGCCCGGATTGTCGTCCCCGGTCTCTTCGGGCAGGGGAGTCTCAGGAGTCTCGGGGGTCTCGGGAGTTTCAGGAGTCTCAGGAGTCTCCGGTGTTTGTACGGTGTCCGGCTTCTCCTGATCGACAGAAAGGTTGAAATTCGGAAGCTGGAAATCGTCGCAGGAACACAGCAGCGCCGCGACGGCAAGGATTGTGAGCAAGCGTTTCATATTCACAAATTTACTATTTTTTCCGTTTTTATGATTAACTTTGAAAAGATATGCCAATCAATAAATATTAAACCATATAGTTATGAAATTCCGTTATCTTTTACTCACTCTGATGGTTCCCGCGCTGTTTGCCTGCAAGCCCGGTCCGGAGACTCCGGACGGCCCCTCGGGCGATGAGCCGGAAGCCGCAGAAATCATCGCCTCCGACGTCACGGTGGAGGAAGGCCAGAGCGTGAAGATCGAAGCGACCACGAATTCCACGGCCCCCATCACTTACGTATGTGCCGATCCCGAACTCGCCACGGTCTCTGATGAAGGTCTGGTCACGGGCATCAGGTCCGGCCGCTCCTACATCACCCTTTCCGTTGAAGAGGTGGAGGGCAAGTTCACCGCCGCCCAGAAGAATATCGAGCTCACGGTGACCGCAGCTCCGGCCCCTGAAATCAAGAGCGGAGACACCGTGGTCTCCACTAACGCAGACGTGGAGAAGTTCCTCACGGACATTCATTATGAGACTCACGATTACACCAGCTCCAGCCTTCGCACCTGGGCGTCCGAGAATGGGGTGAGCGTATGCCCCGGCAATTCCGACCGTCCGCAGGAGTACACTCTCAGGTGGACAGCGGATCCCAGCGCAACCAATATAGTCGCCACCGTGTCCGAGCCTACCCGCGACTGGACTTACACCCCCAATGCCGAAGATAATTTCGTGACCATCACCAACCTCCTTCCCGGCACGCACTACACCTATAAAGTGACTGCCGACGGCGGAAAGACCCTCACCGAGGGCGAGTTCGATGTCACCGGCAAGCTGCATCAGCTCTACTTCCGCACCCGCATCCGCAACGCCCGCGACCTCGGCGGCTGGAAGACCACGGACGGCAAGACTGTCAAGTATCGTATGGTCTACCGCGGCGGACGCCTCGAGCCCTCCTATTTCTCAAAGGTCGGCAAGGCTGCCATCCAGACCGAAGGCATCAAGGCCCAGCTGGACCTCCGCGGCCACACAAGCAGCGGCTCGCAGGAATATATGAACAGGGAAGACAGCCCTCTGTATTCTATCTGGGGCGATGAGTTCGCATTCTGCGCGCCGTCCATCGAGGAAGGTTATGCCCAGATGCTCAACGACGACAAGGAGAAGACCCGCCAGTGTATGCAGTTCATCTTCGACTGCGTGGACGCAAACAAGCCCGTCTATTTCCACTGCTCGCTCGGACGCGACCGTACCGGCACAGTGGCTATGCTTACCCTCGGTATCCTCGGCGTTCCTGAAGGAGACATTTCCCAGGAATACGAAATCACCCAGTTCGCCCCCCACGGCTATGCCACCTCCGAAGGCGAAAAGGTCAAGATGCTCAGGACCGTGGACTATAAGGGCGCGGCCAACGTCATCTGGGGATATGCGTCAGGCGGCAGTTTCCAGGACGGCGTGAACGCCTACCTTCTCGAGATCGGTATTTCCCAGGAAGACATCAATAAGTTCAAGCAGAATATGCTTCAGTAAAAAAAAGCTCGCCG
>JAFYIK010000222.1 GCA_017538685.1 Bacteroidales bacterium
AAACGAAATAATTTATTGTTTTTATGATTCAACAAAACTTGTCAAAAGTATTTTAAAATTCTTTTTGCAAACAAAAAATTTGTCTTATCTTTGCGTCCATTAGAGGTGGAATTCAACCCATATGCTAGCTACCGGATCCGCCTTGATTTAAGAATACATTTTGAGCGTTTAATGCTTACAGGACGTACTACAGCAAGTGTTTTTGCAGCTATCGCAGCCAGGTTCGCGGTGGTTGTCCTGCTCGTTTTTTCAAACGCTTTTTTTGTACGCGCGCGTGGTATTGACCCGGCTGCAGACGCCCGCGTACGCGTGACTTTCCCCTTCGATTCCGCTGAACTGCGTTCGGACTATATGTCCAACGAATCTGCCATCTCCACAATCGATGAAATCCTCAATTCTTCCGAGGGAAGAGTGGATGTGCAGATCGTTTCTTACTCTTCGCCTGAAGGTCCCGAGGCTTACAACCTCTATCTTTCAAAGCTTCGTGCGAACTCAGTGAAGAATTATATTCTTGCAGCAGTCCCCGGTGCGAACCCTTCCATCCGTATTGCTTCCTATGCCGAGGCCTGGGAGCAGTTCCGCGCTTATATAGTTTCCGACAAGACCCTCACCGAGGAATCCCGTCTCGAACTCCTTCTCATCGTCGATTCTGACAACAGTCTCGACGAAAAGGAGGCTTTGATCAAGGCGGATCCCAACTACAAAGCCCTCTACAGGCGTTATTTCCGTTCTCTGCGTTATGCCGATATCTCGTTGAGAATTAAGAATTTGCCTCAGGCCGTAGAGTCTGCCGTGGATACGGCAGTCTCGCAGGCTGACACAATGGTTGTCGTTTCAGACACCCTCCAGAGGCTTCCCAGGCTGGACAGCATATCCACCAAGGCTGTCCGTATGGGTGAAGACGCCCCCGTTATTATCACGCGCACGCGCGAGCCTGAGCGTGACACCCTCGTGCGTGACAGCGTGATCGTGGACGACATCCTGGTCGAGTACGTGGAGGTCCGCAATATGATCGCCGCGGTCAAGACCAACCTTCTTTACGACGCCTTCACCGCAGTCAACGCGGAAATCGAAATCCCCGTGTGGGAGAACGTATCCCTGATGTGGGAAGTCACCACCCCTTGGTGGGAGACCGGAAACAAATACGCATTCGAGCTCTTTATGATGGGCGGAGAGATCCGTTACTGGTTCAATCCCTGGGAGCAGGAATGCTCTGAGAAGCTCCGCGGTCTGTTCGTCGGACCTTATCTGGCAAGCGGAATCTACGACTTCCAGTTTGACAAGTCCATCAACTACCAGACCCCTCACGTCGGAAGGGATGTGGAAGAAGGCTTCTGGAGCGCAGGTCTCACCGCCGGTTTCGCAATGCCTGTCGGCAGGGAGAAGAAGGTGAACCTCGAGTTCAGCCTGTCCGCCGGATACCTCTACGCCCCTTACCAGCGCTACTATCCCGCTGACGACTATTCCAAGCTCTACAAAGACCTGTCCTACGGCGCAAGGGCAAACAAGAAATATTTCGGACCGACCAAGGCGAAGATCTCCCTGGTCGTGCCTATAACTATCCCCACGGGGAAAAAGAAGGAGGTGAGGTATGAATAATCGCTTCTTCCGCATCCTCTTCTCCGTCCTCCTCGTGGCCCTTATGGCCGTGAGCTGCCAGCTCCGCGACCTCGAAGATCCGAGCCAGGTCACCGCCATCGACATCAAGGTCAACGTGCAGGCAGTTACCAACGTCAACGCCAACGTGCGCTCGAGCGTGCACCTGACCGCTCAGAACACTACCCTCTGGGATGAGAAGCTCGCCCAGCTCGATCCGAGCGTTATGCGCGTCCTCGTCTACAGCCCTGAAACCGACAGGCTCCTCACCGAGAAGATTATCTATGCGAACGGTGTGGACGAGTACGGCAACCGCACCTTCAAGGGCGATATCGGTATCAGCCACGGCGACTACAACTTCCTCATCTACAACTTCGATACTCCGACCACCCAGGTTATGAACCTTGACTGGGAGAGCCAGGTGCTTGCCTACACCGACAAGATTTCCTACGCCCAGAAGGCGAGGCTTCTCGGCCTGACCAAGGGTGACGAGGCGGATGACGAGATCGAGAAGTACTACGAAAACATCTCCATCCACTACGAACCTGAGCACCTCCTCGTCGCAAACGAGAAGAACGTCCATATCTCCCCGCACGACACCCTCGTTACCATCGAGACCGAGGCGAGCACCATCGTCGACTCCTACTACCTCCAGATCAGGGTGGTGGGTATGCAGTATGCTTCCGAGGCTACCGCAGTCATCACCGGACTCTCGCCGTCGAACAAGATCGGTCTGAACGAGCGCACGATTGATCCTTCCGCAGCCGTCGTCTTTGACCTCAAGAAGGGTGTCGACGATTCTCTCGATGGTGAGAACAAAGACGTCCTCTGCGCCGTGTTCAACACCTTCGGTAAGATTGAGAACGTCAGCAGCGAACTCCGCGTCACATTCAACGTAGTGGACACCGCCGGTAATCTGCTTCAGCACGAAGTCAACCTCGACGCCGTGTTCGAATCGGAGCTGGCTAAGAAATATCACTGGCTTATCATAGAAGAAGAAGAGCCTTGGGTCATCCCTAATCCTCACGTGGATCCTCAGCCCGGAACAGGCGGCGGCGGATTCCAGCCTGTCGTGGATGATTGGGAGGAGCAGACCGGCGAGATAACACTGTAATGAAAGAAATGAAGAAGAATATACTCATAGCGATTTTGATGATGGCGAGCCTCCTGCAGGGCTGCGTCAAGACCGAATATGCACCCACTCCGGACAAGGAAGTGACCTTCGCAGTCGGTTGCTACGCCACCCAGACCAAGGCGGGGCCGGAGTCTATGCTGGATGTGGACGGGGGAGTAGAGTCCTTCAGCTCTATGGGCTATCTCCACGCCGAGGGCTATGAAAGCATCTCCCAGCCTCTCTTCGGCAGCGCCGGCGAGACCGTCAAATGGGACGAGACCAACGAACTCTGGGCTCCTGAGCACACGTACTACTGGCCTAAGAGCCCGAACAGTTACGTCAACTTCGTTTCCTGGTACGACAAGAACGGCGCTCCCGGCACCGTCAGCGAGACTTCGTTGGTCTGGACCATCGACGGAAGCACGCGCTCGCTCGCGGCAGACGACAATATTATGTTCGCGGATGAGGTTTGGCATTACAAGCAGAACAACTCTCCCGCCACCTACGGCTTCGACAATGTCACCGAAGGAGTGCCGACTCTGTTCCATCACGCTCTCGCGAAGATGCAGTTCCGCATCCGCGCGACCGAGGGCTCGCTTGACGGAAACGTTTCCATTACTGTAAAGGATTTCGTCGTGGAGAATATATATAAGACAGGAACCCTTTCACTCACCAACTCCGACCCTGCAAACGATGCAACCCCGGTGACGGGACCTACCACCAAGGCCTGGAGCAACACCTGGACAGTCGGCTCGTCGGTGGATACCCTCAAGGGCTATCCGACCAGCGTCGCCCTCACGGAGGCCTATCAGCCTCTCACTCCGCTCCGCTCCGTGATCCCTCAGGGAGTTACCAACATACTTGTGAAGTTCAAATATGACATTACCACTTCAATAGACGCTAACAATTCCATTTCTGAGACTGTGCCGGTCAGCGTGAACCTCAGTTCATTCACGGCAAATCCTCTGACCTGGAACAAGATATACACTTTCAGCATCACCATCAATCCTGCCCTTGTCGAGATCCAGGTGGATCCTTCAGGCATCAGTAACTGGGTTGAGAACGCGATGCAAAAAATCACTGTCAATGAGTAAAACAACAAATACAAACAAATCAAACAAAATGTTAAACAACACAAACAAAACCAAAAGCATTATGAAAAAGTATTTCATCATCGCAGCAGCAGCCGTTGTAGCAATGGCTGGTTGCTCCAAGAGCGAAATCCTCTTCGATGAGACCAATCCTGGCAACAAGATTGGCTTCGAGGTGGCTAACTACGCCCGTCAGACTAAGGCGAACCAGACGATCACCAACAGCGAAGACGGTATCTACTCTTTCCACACTGTCGCCTACCAGTTCCCTACGATCGGTAGCCCGCGTGAGTTTATGGACGTCGACATTCTTCCTTACAATGTCACTGGTACCACGACGACTCAGGTGACGGCGGCCAATGATAATGACTATACCATCACCAAGTGGGCTCCTGCTCAGGATTACTACTGGCCTAAGACTGGTTACATCAACTTCTACTCATATGCGGGTTCTCACACTCCCGATGTTGACGTGAACGATGATGATGATTGGAAAACTGTTACTTTTACTTATGAGGATGCAGTTATAACTGCTACTTCCAACATTATGGTTGCAGAAGCAGCTCTTCATTATGGCCGCACCAATTCTGAGGATGAGACTTATAAAGTTGACGACAGCGAGTCATCCGAACACGTGACCAAGGGCGTTCCCACTCTTTTCCACCATCAGCTTGCAAAGATTAAGTTTGATGTCAGGGCCCGCACCACTTCCGACAAAGTAAGCGACAACACCACTTGGAAGGTCCAGGTTCTTGCAACTCAGGCATATGGTGATGAGACACTCAAATCTCATATCACTCCTATCGAGAAAGGTACGCTTGTTCTGACTAATGTCGATGACGCGTCCAGCGCTTCCAGGAAAGCCTGGTCCAACGCGGCAACAGCTACCAATATCAGCGGCTGGGCTCCCTCGTCCGACACTGAGGATATAGTCTTCACTGCGACTGCAGATGTCGCCAGTGCCCCTGCAGTTCTTACCATTCCTGCCGGAGCTGTCCAGTCTCTGACTTCCGGAGAGACCCCTGCTCCTTACGATCCCGAGGTAATTCTTGACTGGCGTTCGGTTATGCCTCAGCTTACCGAGAATGTTCCTTTCACTCTGGTTTACAAAGTTCAGGCTCTTCACGGCAGCACGGTGTTTATGGAGGAAGTCCGCACGGTAGGTATCCCTGCGATCGATGGCGGCGAGGCTAAAGATTTGAAGGATCTTGTGAGTAGTCTTACATCTTGGGCAGCCAACAAGAAGATCATCTATCACATCACGATTGACCCTGTGTCTGAGATCGTGACCTTCGATCCCGCTGTTGAGGATTATGACCCGGTGGAAGAGTACAACGGTTACATCAACGAGGGCGGTATCACCTCTGAGTTTTAATCATCCTTTTTGCCTCGGGGTGGTTGACCCTGCCCCGGGGTCCTGAGACAAAACAAAAACAACAAACAAAATGTTAAACAAATCAAACAACAATCAAAGCATTATGAAAAAGTATTTCATCATCGCAGCAGCGGCCGTTGTAGCAATGGCAGCTTGCTCCAAGAATGAGATCGTGGACAACGGCCCCGGTGAGAAGATTTCTTTCCAGGTCGCTAACTACGTTCCCCAGACCAAGGCTACAGCTCTTGAAGACGAATTCACCTCTTTCAAGTGCAAAGCTTATCTCCACGCGGAAGGGTATAACCTTGACGGTTCTTACAACACTTCCGAATCTCTCGGCTTCCAGAATTTCTTCGGTACTTCCACTACCTACACTGAGACGGTATCCTATACTTTCACTGATGCCAATTCCAATGAAACGAAAGATGCCGGCGAGGTCACTTGGAAGACCGCTCAGGATTATTACTGGCCGAAGTCTTCCCACAGTTTCGTCAATTTCGTCGGCTGGGTAGGTAATACCGGAACGGATCCGACAGTCGGCTATGCCTGGGATGCCACGGCATCGGCTTACAAGGCTACAATCGCCTGGCCCTTTACTTCGACCCTCGGCACTGCGACCCAGAACCTTCTTTACGCTGATATGGCCTGGCGTTTCCACAGCAACAACAGTCCTGCCACAAACGCATCAGTAAGTCACGTCTCCGAAGGAGTTCCGATGCTCTTCCATCACCTCCTCTCGAAGTTCTGCGTGAAAGCCTATGCTGTCGAGAAGACAGTCGGTACGGATCCGGAAATCAGTACAGGAACCGGAACCGTCACGGACGGTACTGCCACCTGGACTATCACTTTTGAAGATTTGACGCTCGGTTCCATCAACACCGCTGCCACCATCAATCTCTCGAATACCGATCCCGGCAGTTCCCGCAGCAACTATCCTCAGGCCTGGACTCAGGGAGATCTCACTGCGACTACCGCAGGCAGCCTCGGACCCGTAGCCGGAGCCAATGCTGTCAGCGCAGTTACTTCTGAAAACGCGAACGTACTCATTGCCGAGACCTGTGTCATCCCCCAGACAATCGGCAGCGGAGTCAAGCTTAGCGGCAAGGTCAATATCCATACCGCTTATACAAACGGCGCGAGCAACAACGAGAAGATACCGTTTGAGTTTACTCTGAATGCTATGGGAACAAGTGCCTGGGCCCAGAACACCATCTACACTTACATTCTCAAGGTTAATCCTGCGCAGAAGCTCATCTACTTCGATCCTGCAGTGGATGCGCCTTACACAGGAGTCACCGGCACCGAACAGGCTATCTAATCACCCTATTGCCTCCGGGCGGCTGACCCTGCCCGGGGGTCCGAAGAAACAAGTAAAAAGAAAAAATGTTAAACAATTAAAATTCAAAGCATTATGAAAAAGTATTTGATTATCGCAGCAGCAGCCATTGTAGCAATGGCATCCTGCTCCAAGAACGAGATCGTGGATTCAACTCCCGACACTGCCATCACCTTCTCGGTGATTAACCATCTCGCCCAGACCAAGGCTGTCGATGGTCTGACTTACCCTACGACCGTCCCGTTCGGAACCTTCGCCTGGTGGACCAAGGAACTGTGGACCGGCGCAGCGACCGATCAGACTCTGGTCTTTATGGACAACCAGGAGGTTACCTACCAGGAAATCAACAGCAGATATGTGTGGGCACCTACCACTGCATACTACTGGACCAAGTCCGGTTACATCACCTTCGCGTCGTATTCCCCTTACACCGAGGCTGCAGACGTGACCGTGGACGGCTATTCTGAGGTTCCGGAATACGATGTCGCCAAGGGCTTCGTGTTCAACAACTACAGTATCGTGGAAGACACCGACATCGACCTTATGTATGCTACCCTTGCGGCCAATTGCGGCAAGAATACCAATGCAGACGGAACGATGGTAACCGCTGAGTCGGCTAATAACTTCAGCGGCGTTCCCACCGTGTTCAACCACGCTCTCTGCCAGATCGGTTTCGAGTTCAGGGTAATCGGAAGGAAGAATCCGGGCATTGATTCCATCAAGGTCGAAATCACCGACGTGGACATTGTAAACATCGACACCACAGGTACTTTCAACCAGATTCGCGCCACTGGAAACAGGTGGGAAACCGTCCACACTGCTGCCGCTACGGCAGACTATGACTATAAGCCTGCCAGCACTTTCGAGCTCGGAATGATTGCGAATACCGCAGCCAACCTTGCTGCCACTAACAACTACACCGCTCTCGGAAAGACCCGTATCCTCCTGCCTCAGGAACTTAAGAATCAGGATGATGCCATCGCAACGACCACGGACCAGAAACTTGTTGTGGCTTACACCATCAGTACCCAGTATCATAGCGCACCCGATGTGTGGGCGACCGAGGAAGTCGTTTCCGAAGTGCGTCTCAACAACGGCACCATCACTACCTGGCAGGACAACTGGAACCTCACCTACAGGATCTCGATCAATCCTTACAGCACTATCCCTGTTACCTTCGATCCTGCTGTCGTCGATTGGACGGATCAGTATTCGACAGATGTTAACCTTAATGAATTCGACGACTAATAGGCTAAAGTATTAATTGACATACACAATACTCCATAATGCTTTTTATTAGGCACGGGGGCGGCGTGAAGCCGCCCACGCGCCACCCGAAAAAATTATTACAACTATATATTATTAACTATTAACACATTAATTAATTCATTATGAAAAAGTTATTTTTCTTCGCAGCAGTTGCAGTGATGGCTATCACCGCTTGCTCAAAGACTGAGGTTCTCAACAACGCTCAGGACAACATCATCACCTTCCAGGCAGCCAACTACCTGACTCAGACCAAGGCAGTTACCGGCACTGAGTTCCCCAAGACCGAGAGCTTCGGTACTTATGCCTGGACCGCAGGTACCACCGGAGATTACTTTATGAACAACGTTGAGATTAAGTACGATGCTACCAACAGCAGGTGGGCTCCTGTTACCGCTTACTACTGGCCCAAGAACCAGACAGTGGACTTCTTCAGCTACTATCCTTATGATTTGACCGCCACCGTGCCTACCGTCACTCCGACTACCGTAACGTACACTGATGTCGACTTTACCGCAAACCAGGTTGACATTATGTATGCCGACAAAGCCGTCAAGTTCTTCGACAACGCTGATGAAGTGCTGGATGGTACCAGCGCAAACCTCGTGGGTGTTCCTACCTACTTCCGTCACGCAGGCGCAAAGGTGAAGATCAACGTCATCCTCAGCTACGACTACAAAGTGGCCAACGGCGACACCACCAAGTGGACTGTCATTATGAAGGAAGCTTATCTGGACAGCATCTTCACACAGGGAAGCGTTACTCTCACTCTCTCCAATGAGACCGCAACCGGTCTTGTTCCTTGGAACAAGCCTACCAACTCCGTTTGGACTCCTAAGGCTGGTTCATACAACAACAACAGCACGAGCGAGCTCTACAAGATTTCTCAGAACTATGTTCTCACTCCCAACGAGGGTGTGACAATCGTCAACGATGTCTATATGCTTCCTCAGACTCTTGTTGCAGGCCAGCAGAAACTTAAGTTCAAATTCGATGTGGAGACCTGGCGCAAGGCTGCGACTGAGACCGCATTCACCAAGATTCTCACCCAGACCGACCTCCTTGCCGAGACCGACCTGCTCATCGAGACCGAGGGCAGCATCGCCGGTATCTACGCTTGGGAGATGAACAAGGCCATCACTTACAACGTCTACATCGGCCCTGCATCGAAGCCTATCTACTTCGACCCTGCAATCGCCGCTTGGGAGACCCAGGAAGCTACCACTTCCGTGGAGCTTGACCTTTAGTAGAAAGCCCTTTTGGCCGGGCGGGGGTGAAACCCCACCCGGCTCCCAGAAATATATATAATAGGATATGATGAAAACGAAATACTTGTTAATAGTCATCGGAGGGTTGTCCCTGCTGGCGGCGTGTCACAAGCACGACAATCCCGACACCGGTATGACAAATAATGAGATCCAGATGAGCCCGGGGAAGGTCACGAAGGCCCTTCTCGGCCCTTCCGGCCTGGATGCCTCAAACACCCAGGTCAAGGTGTATGATTTCCTCTCGGGTTTCTCCGGAATCCTCACCGTAAACGGCATCCAAACCGATTACGACGGCTCCGAACGCTTCAAGTATTTCGGGGATATTGTCACATATCCCGGATCAGACAATCCCTGGTCTTTCACCTCTGGCCGCCATTATTATTGGACACGCACAGGCCAGCACGATTTCTTCGGTTGGATAGAGAACGATCAAAGCATCACGGGGCTCAACAACACCGCTTTCTTCGGCAGCGGACAGCCGTATCTCGACGAAGGCACCCAGGAGCTGAGCATCCCTTCCGTGACATTCACTGAAACCACAAAACAGTACGATTTTGTCTACTCCGACATCACATCCAGAACTGCCGGAGATGAGGGCTACACCGACGTGGTGCCGCTGTCTTTCAAGCATCTTTTCACTGCGCTCTCGCTGACAATCCGCAACACTTCGACTTCGAATATCACTATCAATTCGGTGTCCATTCCGGACCTGCCTATCAAGGGCAGCGCGACCATCGACTATTCGGGCAGCACCTCGCCCGTGGTGGCCGAGTATTCGACCCCTACCAAGGACGGTAACAAACTCTTCTTCGACAACAAGTTCAGCGGGGGAGTAACCATCCCGGCGAAGGAAGAGGGAGTGGCGGCACACGAGTACGATGTGTTCACGGGCACCGCCGTGGCCGCAGGCGGCCCGGAGTACAGGTTGCTATGGCCTGTCGGCCGTTCGGTGCTTAGCCCAACGACCCTTCCCGATCCGGTTGCCGCCGATTCGCTCATTGTCCTGGACTACAACGTGGGTGAGGCCAACATCGTCACAAGGCTTAAATTCCCTCCTGTGGACCTTAACGCCGGAGCTAAAAACAAGGTGGTGATGGAGTTTTTAGATAAAAAGATCCGGCTTGTTTTTATTGTTCAGGATTGGGTGGAAGAAAATGTGCCGCGCTCTTTCGAGATGGAATCGGTTTCCTCGACTCAGCTTAAGTTTGATGAACGTACGTGCATCAAAGGCACAAAGTTTACCGAGCCTTCAGGCAAACAAAGCATTCCGATAACGGTGACTAACGCAAAGACTATCATCGGGGACTTCAATATCTACACTCCAATCGGCGGCAAGTTGAAGATCAGTGCTTCCGGCCATACGCAATACTTCGAAATCAATCCGACTCAAGTCATCATCAACCCGGAAGTAGACCCTAGAGTGGAACTCCAGATAAAACCGGTCAATAGGACCGGAACACCGCGTACGGAGGACAGCAAGATAAAACTCCACTTTTATGTGGAGAGCAATGGGCGTGAGATAGAGGCTAATTCTGAAATTAATCGAGATAATTACACTATTATATGGAACAGAGACGTTTAAAACTACTCCTGCCGCTGGCTTTGGCAGTAATAGCAGTTTCGTGCGCTAGGGAGCGGCTGACTCCGGATGAAGCCGGAGACGGCTTCGTGCTCAAATTTCAGTGTAAATCGCTTTTGTCCACCAAATCCGGCGATGATGATCCGTATAATGAGAACTATCTGAACACGATAGATTATTTCCTGTATCCCGCAGGCGGCACAGCCAGCAATGCCGTCTGGCACGAAAGGATAACGATAACGCCCGCCGGATGTGAGAACGAGTATACTGCTGTAATCGCTCTTACTGACTATTTCGTTCTGAACACACTGTTCCCGGGGACCAACAAAGAGTGCTATGTCTACGCTATAGCAAACTATCCTGGCTATATCGGAGGCAGTGAACACGGGCTGGTGGGCACCTCAGTTCCCCAGCTTGAGAGCCTTGTTGCTTCGTTCCACTCTACCGAAGGGATAATCGATAATATCCAGGAAGATTTTGTTATGTCCACAAACGGCGCTGTCAAAATCGATCTTATAAGTAGAAAAAAGGTGTTGGCAGCCCAGGGCGAAATCCCTTTGTGGAGGGTTGCTTCCAAGATTACCGTGTCCATTCAGGTCGCAGATTCCGTGATGGTGCCTGTCGTCAAGACTGTCAATGGCGTCTCTGATAGTATCAAAGCCATCTGGGTCCCGGACACGGCTAATATGAGCATATATCTAGTCAACGGAGCCAGGACAGCGAGAGTAAACGGAGACACTATCCCGGATTTTTTCAGGTATTCGAACGATCCGCCCATTGTATTCGAATATGAAGATGAATCCCTTTATGAAAGGGCTAACTATTATACCTGGGATATGAATATCGATGGAGAGGATACCACCTACGTCAAGACTCAGAAGGCCGGCGTTTTCCATCCCTTGAAAGAACTTCCTGCTTTTTATACCTATCCTGTGAAGTGGAAATACGGAGACGAGGAGGAGCCATATCTCAAGCTTCAGATTAGCTGGACCAGAAAAGAGGGAGTCAGTACCGGTGGTTCACCTTACGGCTCAATCAGCAGGACTTACTATTATAAGGTCTACGCGCCCGGGCGCGAACTGAGCTCCGGCGACGGCGCCGAGTTTGTCCGCAATACCTGGTATAAGGTGATGCTTAACGTGGGTATCCTCGGAAGCGAGACGGACGGAGCCAACATTATCATCAGGGATGCCACATACTATGTGTGCGACTGGCAGGAACGTGTGACTGGCAGCACTCAGGGTGGAGAGGGTGAGACTCCGGACACGCTTGATACCGACAAACCTGCGGAGATTAAGGGCGCGCGTTATCTGAGCGTTACGCACCTGAACCACACTCTCTACAATGTGGACAGTTTGAAGGTGTTGTTCAACACCAGCGATGACTGTGAATTCCAGGTTGATTCGGCTTATTATTTCGATTACTCGGGATCGACCGTGGTACGTAGGGATATTCCTCAGGCAAATTATTCCGTTAATATCGAGTATGTGCAGGAAAACTCCTATCTTGTCTTGAGACACGCTCTTAACAATGATATTTCTGGCTCAGATTTCGATATTTCCGCATTCTATTTTAAGATTACGCTTAAACACATCGGAGACATTACCGGCAAATACTCCAGAATTATCAGGATAGTCCAGCTTCCGGCTATTCAGATTACCCCGGAAGCGAACACTGGTAACGATAACAACCAAGGTTATGCGTTCGTGAATGGAAGTCGAGGTAATACTTACGGGCAGACTTATTGGACCTCTACCAGTACGCAATCATCGTGGAATTATTATCTGGGAACTCCTCCAAGCGGTACTAGTGGTTCGACAAATTCAAATGTCAATATGTTCATCATTGAGACTAGTGTGTTCCCGCACGATTCTGAATTTATGCTGGGAGATCCGCGTACCACTTATGTGGATAATATGAACGACTACCAGAGCTGGCCATCATCGTCGACTGCTGAGCAGCGTGTTGCGGATGCGGTGTGGAGTCGCAGTGCATCTTCCGTTAAGGACGGTCAACGTCAGTTGCGTTATTATCATCCTTCAGATATGTCACATAGTGCGGATAATATCATCGCGCCGAAATTCAGAATAGCTTCTTCTTACGGCTCGACATATCCTACTCGTTATGTTGATGCGTTCCGTCGTTGCGCATCCTATCAGGAGGACGGATATCCGGCCGGGCGGTGGAGAGTGCCTACTGTCGCGGAAATTAAATACATCGCGAAACTCAACACTGAAGGCAAAATACAACGATTGCTAGGTGGCTCGACTATCAAAGTCAACAACCAAACTATGACGAGTACGTGGCAAGCCTCGAAAAGCAATTCTAATTGCTACACTTACTATTGGTGTAACAGCGGATATATGATTGTTTACGACGGGGAAAACACTAATTGGAGAGATGAAAATGGTGGAAAAATACCTGATCCGGAGTTGGGCACTAATAAAACGGCTCTTTCAGACAGAACTATAAGCGATTATTATGTCCGTTGCGTCTATGACGACTGGTTCTGGGAGAATTCCGATTATCCTAAGGTTGAATCGAAGACCACCTTTACTTGGGGAGATATTGATTATTAATCGATTATGGTTATGAAAAGGATTTATTTAGCTTTTATATTATTCCTTCTCGCAGCCGTAACCGCTTGCGTCAAGGAGCAGGATTACCGTATGGACAAGAGCGATGAAAAGTGTCCTGAAGGGAAAGTGAATATTCGCTGCAGCATAAGGGTGCCGAGTGCGGTATTGGATCCCGTCGGCACAGAGACCAAGGCTCTGGCGGAAAACCCCACCATCAATACCATTCACGTGGCAGTATTCGGTAGTTCCGGTTATATGAAAGAATATGTCCAGGCTGAAGAAGTGGAGTGTGCAACCGTGAACAAAGATACCTGTACCTTCAACATACGCCTTTCGCTTAACGACAGCCACAACCTGAAGGCCCACGTCATCGTGAACGGACCATCATCCATACCTTTCACCGACGAAGTGCCGGCTATGCGAAACTATGTCTACACTTCCGGCAATCAAGACGGTTATTGGTGCCGTATCGAATTACCTAATGGTATACAGGCAAGAAAAGAATGGGTCGACTCACTTCAGATGTATGACTATGTAAAAGACGAATATGGGGATTATATGGTAACCGATGATGTGAAAAGGGCATTCACCAACCTGCCTCTTGTCCGCAATTTTGCCAAGATAATGGTTACTTCGGGCACAGAGCAGTTGGTGATTGACAGTATGGCTATCGTGTCCAAGCCGTCTGCCGGAAGCATCGCTCCATATTCCGATTCCCTGGGTCGTTTCATTTCAGAGTATAAAGATTCGTCTTACACGGGCATAAGGAAGATCTACAAAGGCTGCGTGCCGAATAATTTGACCCTGACGGATACTGACCCCAAAACAGTAAGATTCACTGCAAACCCGTCCACGGTCGGGCAGTATATGTATGAAAGGCCGGCTACGACCAACAATCCTACATATTTGCTCATTCACGGTATTTATTACCCTATGGATGGCAACGTAGTCTCAGAAACCGGTGTCCCGGGTTATTACAAAATCGATCTGGCGGAGGATGGAGTCTATTATTCTATCCTCAGGAACTTCCGTTACAACATCAGAATCAATTCTGTATCCAAGCCGGGCAGCAGTTCTCCGGATGTGGCTGCGGCTATCAGTACTTCGGGAGGCGTCTCGTCTTCCACGAGCCCTGATGTGCTTGATATCTCGGATGGTTACGGACGTATTGTTGTCGACTATTACCAGCAAACCCTTATCGAGCAGACCAATGTCATTGAACTTAAGTACAAGTTCCTTCCGGATGAACAAGACGATAATCACCCCGACAACGATGCGGTGGTTTTCACGGTAAACGCCGGTACGAGTGGTAATGTTATAAGCAGTACTCTTTCTTCTGAGATAACAGGCCAGAGTTATTATTCGGAAGATGGTGTGATTACTACCGCAAACGGTACGATTTTCAAGATGCGGGACGATGATGAAGAGGGATACAGGACAATATTGTTCACTTCCAATGAGCCTAATCCCAACAATACGACATCCCAGAAGATACGTATAGCCGGTATAATACCGAACACAAACACACAGATTTATCGAGAGGTGACCTGGTATCTTATGACTCCCCAGACTATGTATGTGTCGTGTACACCGTCAAGCGTGGAGGATAGGATGGGAGAAAAAACTGAGTTGAAGGTGGAGATTCCCAAAGAACTGCCAGAATCGATGTTCCCGCTTCAGTTCGAGATCGAATCATCGGCCAGGAGTCTGACCCCGAACCGTACGGATTATCCGGATGAGAACCTTCCGGTCTCCAACGGCCCTTCGCTTTCAAACGGTTCGACCCCTACATTCCATTATGTCTATACCCTCGACAGGGAAACATATAATGCTTTGCCGGACAGTGAGAGAAATGGATATGTGTATTTCACGACTCATTATGAGACCAATAAGGCGAATAGTGCGTGTACAATCTACGTCGCCAATAAGTACTTCGATAATGACGCGAATTCCCGCACTACGCTGGGTAATTATCATATCTACGATTTCTTCCGTCCGACATTCAGCAACAATTATGTGACTACTTCCGGAACTACCGTTTATTTCACATTCTATATGGATTCTTCGGACCCGTCAGCCAGTTCACGAAGCGTTAAAGTGACTTTGTATAATCTAGACCCTGTCCAGAACAGTCCTCTGAGTCCAGCTCCCGGAGCATCGGAAGACGAGTTCTATTATGAAATGACTGGCACATCTGCGACATTGGCGCTCAAGACTATAAATACCAATGGTTCTTATGGCGTTAAACTTGAGTGTCTGGACAATAATAGGGAGATTTATCATCCATCCACCAAGTGGAATTACGACAGCAGATACTACAACTTGTCTCTTGATTGGGGCACTTATGGCTGGGAAGCGAGTAGCGTGAACCCGGATAGCAACTTGTATGATAGTTATCAGTCAACCAACAAGGGTGTCGCTAGCAGTATTGCTACGATGAGGGTAGTTGTGTCAGGTTATACAGAGTATAAGATTTACATACGCAGTAATGCGCAAGGTAATAATGACTATGTAGTAGTCAGGAATCTGGATGACGATCCATTGACCTCGTGGTCTGCAAACAGCGCTTATAATAATAGTAAAGATTATACTAGAGGGCGTCAGAACACTAATAATGGCACATCCCTTAGTCATTACAGAGAAGTGACTTTTAATTCAAGCGATGGGCTGACTGGAGATGACACACAACATATTTTTTATATCCATTTTGGTAAAAATGATTCTGGAGATACCAATGAAGACCGCGGTTATGTGCTGATCCCTAAGACATATACTCTCAATACCAATGTAACAGTTGTTATTTCTGGTGATGGTACGCTGACGCTGAACAATTCGGCAGGAGTCGGCTATTCCGACAATACTAACTATAGCGCAGGTCTTGCAAACGTCAGTTTCACGAATTCCTCGGGTTATTCCGCAAGTGGTGGTTGGTTCACCACCAATTATTATGGTCGTTATATCGGCACAAATAACGCTGATGGTACCATCACCGTGTCTGTGCCAGGAGGCTACACCAACTTTACGATTACCAAGATTGAGTATAGTTTCTACAACAGTATACGTCAGAGTCCGTTTATTTCAAGTGGTGGTGGCACTCTCAGCACAAATGGCACTACGGTAACCTGGACAGGAAATTCCACCAGTTCCGTGGTGTTGGGAATGAACAGAGGAAACAGTACCTCTAATCGAAACGTCATAGCAAGCGTTAAGGTTTACTACTCTTACGACGAAGATTAACCTTCAGTAATCTTATCGCCAATACCTCTTTTGTTGCCCTGTCCCATCCCGGAACAGGGCAACTTTTTCGGTATTATGGTCGGTTCATCGCCCATATTCCACACGGATTATTGTCGCGCATATATACAGAATAGCTCCGCCCTCTCGGGCGGAGCTAT
>JAFYIK010000223.1 GCA_017538685.1 Bacteroidales bacterium
ACCGTTCTTCTGGAAGTAGTGAATAGCGCCGGGCTGACAGCCCATATTGCTGACCTCGCAGCAGCACCAGCAGCCGTTCTCCACGAGCTCGCGGGCGTCGTCTTCGGACAGCTCATTCTGGAATGCGCACGGCAGAGCGATATCGCACGGCACGCTCCACGCCTTCTTTCCGGCGTGGAAAACAGCCTGCTCCGGGAAACGGTCTACCAGATCCTGGGCGCGGTCGTGGTTGGACGCGCGCATCACGAGCAGATAGTCGATCATCTCGGGGGTGATGCCGTTGGCAATCTCGCACACGCCGTCGGGACCGGAGATGGTCACCACCTTAGCGCCGAGTTCGACGGCCTTCTTCGCCGCGCCCCAGGCCACGTTGCCGAAGCCGGAGAGGGCGACCTTTTTGCCCTTGATGTCCTTACCCGCCTTCTGCAGAAGGTGCTGGGTGAAGTAAAGGGCGCCATAGCCGGTCGCTTCGGGCCTCAGGACGGAACCGCCCCAGGTGGAGCCTTTGCCTGTGAGCACGCCGGTGTTGTACTCGCGGGCGAGCTTCTTGTACATTCCGTAGAGATATCCGATCTCACGTCCGCCGACTCCCACATCGCCCGCAGGGATATCCTGGTCGGGACCGATGCACTGCCAGAGCTCGGTCATAAAGGCCTGGCAGAAACGCATAATCTCAGCGTCGCTGCGACCGCGGGGATTGAAGTCCGAGCCACCCTTGGCGCCGCCCATAGGAAGGGTGGTGAGGGCGTTCTTGAACGTCTGCTCGAAACCGAGGAACTTGAGCATCGAAGGCGTCACGGCCTTATGGAAACGGAGACCTCCTTTGTAAGGGCCGATGGCGCTGTTGAACTGAACGCGGTAACCGGTGTTGGTCTGCACCTGGCCTTCGTCGTCGATCCAGGTAACGCGGAAAGTGAAGATGCGGTCGGGCTCGACCATCCTCTCCACTATCTTCGCCTGCTCGAACTCAGGGTGCTGGTTGTAGACTTCTTCCACCGATTCGAGTACTTCCTGCACTGCCTGCAGATACTCGCTCTCTCCAGGGTACTTGGCCTGGAGATTCGCCATAATTTCAGATGTTTTCATAGGTTGTCAAAAAAGAATTTACTGCTGTGCAGCCATCTCCTGCTGGAGAGTCTCGAGGGTCCTGCCCTCCTTGATACCGAGAGCCTTGCGGGCAATCGGGGTGAGGTCCACGCTCTGCTCGGGATCGAAGTAAAGGACCTGCGAGAGGTCGAACACATACACGAAGCCCTCTTTCTTGGCCAGCTCGGTGACGGTGTCCATCGCCTTCTTCTGGATCGGGGCCATCAGGCTCTGCTGCTGCTGTGCAAGCTCCTGCTGCACGCTCTGCTCGAAGGTCTGGATGCGCTGCTGGATCTCTGTGAGCTCTTTCTCCTTGCTCTCGCGGATGGCGGGAGTCCAGGTGCTGACTTTCTGCTGATAGGTCTGGTACTTGGACTGGAATTCCTCGACCATGGCCTCGTAAGTTTCCTGTGCTTCCTGGCTTGAAGCCTGGATGGTGGCGCGGGCCTGGTCGGCCTCCGGCATAAGCTGCACGAGCTCGGAGAAGTTGACGTGCGCGAACTTGGGCTGCGCCATTGCAGCGATGCTCACAAGAGCCGCCGCTGCGATCACTAATGCTTTCTTCATAATATCTTTCATTGTTGATTATTCTAGAATTGTTGTCCGATCACGAAGTGGAACTGGCTTCCGCCCTTGCTCGCGCTGTCGAAACCGTAGCCCCAGTCGACGCCGAGAAGGCCGACCATCGGGAGGAAGACTCGCACGCCGACGCCGGCGGAGCGGTAGAACTGGGACGGGTTGAACTCCCTGATATCCGACCAGCAGTTACCTCCCTCGAGGAAACCGAGGACGTAGATGGTGCTGGTAGGCTGGAGGATGACGGGATAACGGAGCTCGACGGTGAATTTGTCGTAGACGTTACCGGCATAGGCGTAACCGTTCGAGTTGTAGGTGGTCGTCTGATACGGGGTCAGCGAGTAGTTCTCATAACCACGCAGGGAGACGACTTCCGAGCCGTAGGTGTTGTAACCGGACATACCGTCACCGCCCACGAGGAAGCCCTCGAACGGGGAGTAACCCCAGTTGCGGTTGTAGTAGCCCAGGTAACCGAACTGCGCGCGCGCCATCAACACGAGGTCGCCTGCGAGCTTGATATACTGCGCTGCGGACAGTTTCCATTTATGGTACTCTATCCACTTGTAACGGGTGTCGGAGCCCCAGTTGGAGTAATCGATGTCTTTATATGAAGCCACGGGGACTTTATTGCCCGAAGCGTCGTAGTCGTACTTGCGGAACAGGGAGTAAGGCGGGGTGGCCGCCACGCTGACTGAGAATTCAGATCCCTGACGGGGATAGATCTGCTGGTCAGTGCTGTTCCTCATAATGTTCAGCGAGTAGCTGAGGTTGTTCGCAAGGCCGTCGTCGAAGATGAAGTAACCGGAGTACCAGTTGGTGAGCTTGTAAGTCTGCCAGCTGAGGCCGTTGTAGAGCACGAAATAGCTGTCGGGCCACTTCAGGCGCTTACCAAGCGAGGCGGACGCTCCGAAGACCTCCATCTGGCGGTCGTGGCTGAGAATGTTGAGCGCCAGGTAGGAGTTGGTCTGGCGGGTGTAATATGCCGACAGGTTCAGCGAGGTAGGCTTCTTGCCGAAGAGCCAGGGCTCGGTGAAACTGGCTGTCAAAGCGGTGTAGTAGGTTCCGTTGGTCTGGAAGCGGAAGGCGAGGTTCTGCGCGTCGCCGAGCGGCACCGGGCGCCAGGCTTCCTTCTCAAACAGGCGGTGCGTGCTGAAGTTATTAAAGCTCACGCCGACCGTGGCCACGAAGGTGTTTCCGCCCCAGCCGCCGGAAAGCTCGAGCTGGCTCGAAGGCTTCTCCGTGACGTTGTAGATGATGTCGACGGTGTTGTCACGCTGGTTAGGGATTATGCTGTAGCCGCTGGACGGGTCCATAATGGCTTCCTGGTCGAACTGGCCCAGGGAGGCGATTTCGCGTATGGAACGCTCGAAATCGGACTGGCTGAAGAGGTATCCCGGGCGGGTGAAGACCTGACGGCGCACGATCTTTTCGTTAGTGAGGTCGTTACCGTTGATTATGATGTTGTTCAGGGTCGCCTGCTTGCCCTCGGTGATGCGAAGCTCCACATCCACCGAATCGTTCTGGATGTTGGTCTCCACCGGCGTGACGTTGAAGAAGAGATATCCGTTGTCGCGGTAGAGCTTCGAGATGTCGTAGTCGGACTGCTTGCCGCCGCCATAGAGGCGCTTTTCCATCGAGACCACGTCGTAGACATCGCCTTTCTGGATGCTGAGGATGTTGTTAAGCGCGTCGGTGCCGTAGACGGAGTTGCCGGTCCAGGTGATGTCGCGGAAATAGTACTTCTGGCCTTCTTCAATGTTGAGGTCGATGCACATACGCTTCTTCACCTTGCCGTTTTTCTTGGGGATGTCCACTATGTAGATGCTGTCGCTCACGATGCGGGCGTCGCGGTAACCGGCTTCCTTGAAAGCATCCACGAGCAGCTTTTTATCGTTGGGATACTCCTTTTCGTTGAATTTCTTGCTGCTGAAGAAGTTGTAGATTTTGTTGGACTTGGTCTTCTTCATCGAACGGGCGAGCTTGAATTCCTTGACGTGCTCGTTACCGTTGAAGTTGATGTCCTTGATCTTCACCTTCGGACCGCGGTCCACGGCGAAGTTCACACGGATGGCGTTGCGCACGACCGAATCCTTCGTCACCTCCGGAGTCACCTCGCAGAGGAGGTATCCTTTTTCAGCGTAGTAACGCTTGATAATGCCCACCGAGGTGGTCTTGACATAGTCGGAGAACTCTCCGCCGCGGCGGATATGGAGTCTGTCCTGAAGTTCTTTCTTATCGCCGGATTTCACACCGGTGAAGGTCCAGCGGGACACGCGCGGGCGCTCCTGAAGCTCGATGCGGAACCACACAGAATCGCGGTTTTCACTGAGATGGTCAATATACAGGCCCACGTCCTCGAAATAGCCCTGAAGGGTGAGTTTGCGCAGGACGACGGAGATGTCGTCGCCGGGGACGGTGATCTCCCTGCCTTTCACGAGGCCTGACTGCTGGATTAACTGCTGGTCGGAGAAATAGGTGTTTCCCTGAACGGTCACGCCTCCGACGATGTATTTCCGGGGATGAGCGTAGTCCACCTCCACTTGCGCGCGGGCGCTGAAGGCAGCGGCGGCGCAGAGGATGACGGTCATCAATATCCGGCTTAATTTCATACTTGTTCTCAAAAAGCCCACAAAGATAGCTAAACTATTTCACTTTTCCGAAGCGGCGGTCACGGCGTGAATACTCCTCGATCGCGGCCACGAGGCTATCCTTTCTAAAATCAGGCCAAAGTGTGTCGGTGAAGACGAATTCGGTGTAGGCCGTCTGCCAGAGCATATAGTTACTGATGCGCATTTCGCCCGAAGTACGGATGAGCAGCTCGGGGTCAGGCACGCCGGCGGTGACGAGGGCGCCATCAATCGCCTCCATAGTTATCTCCTCAGGCTTGCAGGTCCGGGCGAGCTTGCGCGCAGCCTGCATAATGTCCCACTTTCCGCTGTAGCTCAGCATAATGAGCATAGTGGTGTTGGGGTTGTTCTCAGTGGCCTTCTCCAGGTTGGTGATTGCTTCGTCCAGGTCCGGAGCGAGGCGGGAGCGGTTACCGAGCACGCGGAAGCGCACGCCGTTGTCCATAAGGGTGTCGTATTCCTGGATCATACATTTTGCGAGGAGCGACATCAGGGCGCCGACTTCCTCGGAAGGGCGGCTCCAGTTTTCTTCGGAAAAGGCGTAGAGCGAAAGATATTTCACCCCGAGCTCGACGCATTTTTCAGTGACGGCGCGGACGCTCTTCACGCCCTCCATATGCCCCTGCACGCGGTCCAGTCCGCGCTGTTTTGCCCAACGGCCGTTGCCGTCCATTATGATGCTGATGTGGGTAGGAATATTCATTTACCTGCTGTTGCGCACGTCCTCTCCCCAGAATAGCTTGGAGCGGAGGGCGTCGATGAAACTTGATTTACCGAAGGTGACGCGTCTGAGCGCAAAGGGGGCGCAGCGGACCTTGATCCGGGCGCCGGCGGGAAGGACATAGTCCTTATTGTCCACGGAAAGCAGCACAGAGCGGTTCTTGCGGTCTATGGCGGTCATCTCCACGACGGAGCTCTTCGCGACCACGAGCGGCCGGACGTTGAGGTTGTGCGGCGCGATAGGGGCGATTATGAACACCTCCACGTTCGGAGGGCAGATGGGACCGCCTACGCTGAGCGAATACGCAGTGCTGCCTGTGCTGGTGCTGACCAGAAGACCGTCGCACCAATATGTGGGGAGGGGGGCGCCGTCCAGCTCGAGGCCCACGCCGAGAGTGCCTGCGCCGCTACGGCGGAAAGCGACCTCGTTCAGCGCATACGGGAAGATCTGGGGAGCGTCCGCTCCTTCCACCCTCACCTCCAGCATCTCGCGCTCCTCTATGACGTACTGCCCCGCGAGCAGCGGCTCGAGCACCGAGCCGAGTTCGTTGTCGGACAGGAAACCCATCCTGCCGAGGTTGATGCCGAGAATAGGCACACCCGCCTCGCAGACTATCCTGGAGGCCGTCAGGAAGGTGCCGTCGCCGCCGAAGGCGATCAGCATATCCGTGCCGGGGGCAAGGCCGCCGGCTACGTCGTATGTGCTGACGCCGGCCGCGGCGAGCTCATCGAGGAAAGCCCTTACGGCAGGGTCTGAGACGAGGCCTGATTTCTTTATGAAATATGCAATTTTCATATTGAGCCTCAAATTTAGCATTTTTATTTGTATTTTTGCGCGTTTAGATGACTAGGCTTAGCGTAAATATCAACAAGATCGCGACCCTTCGAAACGCCCGCGGCGGAAACCT
>JAFYIK010000224.1 GCA_017538685.1 Bacteroidales bacterium
CGCAAGAAAGACCTCGGAATGATGGCGATGAGCTACGGCTATGTGTATGTGGCCCAGGTCGCTATGGGCGCCAGCCCCGTCCAGTTAATGAAGGTCATCAAGGAGGCCGAGGCCTACGACGGACCGTCGCTCATCATCGCCTACGCCCCTTGTATCAACCACGGTCTTAAGGCCGGTATGGGTCTGAGCCAGAAGGAAGAGAAGCTCGCGGTCGACTGCGGCTACTGGCATCTGTATCACTTCAACCCCGAGCTCGAGGAGCAGGGCCAGAACGGCTTCGTGCTGGACAGCAAGGAACCCGATTGGACCAAGTTCCAGGACTTCCTGAAGGGTGAGGTTCGCTTCGCCTCCCTGAGCAAACTCTTCCCCGAAAGGGCTGAAGAGCTGCTCAAGAAGACTGAAGAGTACGCGAAGATCCGTTACAATTCTTACAAGAAGCTCGCTTCGCAGGACTAATCCTCGAACAGGGCATACTTCCTGATTATCGCGGCAATCTCCGGATCGAGGTTGCCGCGATATTTATACGACGGTTCTGCGGCAACCGCACGGACGAGATGCTCCACGGCGTCGGACTCGCGGCCGCGGCGGGAGTAGGAGAGCGCGAGAAGATAGTCCACACCCGGCGAGGACGGCAGGCTCTCCAGGATCTCCGCCGCGGTCGCGTTGTAGTCCAGGGCGAGGTAGGCCACGGCGGTGTTGAAGTCGCGGTAGGGCGTAAGGATGGCCAGCGCACCCTTGTAGTCACGGTCGCGCAGCAGGCCGAGCGCACGGACATAGGCAGTATCCCCCGGCGCCACGGCGGAAGTGTCCGCCATAGAACTGAGCGAACTCACGTAGAAGGTCACGGGATCGCTTTGCGGCAGCGGGCAGAGCAGCCTTTCCCCACGGTAGATACTCCCCTCCACCACCACCTTCACCTTCCGAAGGCCGGGGCGCGTCTGCAGGCGGTGCGAGTACACGTACACGAAGGGGGCTGATCCACGGCAGACCGTGTCCAGACGGGCGTACTCCGGTTCGATGGGCACCTTGATGCAGCGCTGGCGCACCTCTTCCTTGCGGGCGACGCGCAGGGCGTTGATCCACTTGATTCCACGGCGGGAGTAGTGCTCCTCCACCTCTTCCCTGCTCAGCCCGGGCGTCCTGTCCATAAACATATCCACCTTTTCGCGGTCCACGAACAGAAGGCTGTCGCGCGAGAGGCTCTTGAGGTAACGGTCGTAGCGCTCGTAGCCGCGGACCTGGGCACGGCGGAAATCCTCTCCGGTTATAAGCACCGGCTCCAGGCGGACGGTGTCCGCGAGCACATACATCACCGGGGCGAAACGCAGCTGCCACTCCGGATCCTGAAGCGAATCGCTCACCACTATCATAAAGTCCAGGTCTATCACGCCCAGACGCTCGGCCACATTCCTGAAACGCGCCACAAGCACTGCGGGCCGGAGCTGCTCGGACGCCACCATCTCGCCGGTCAGCGAGTCCCGGACTGCGCCCATAATGTGCAGTTCGCGTCCGTCTTCGCCTTTCACGGTGAGATCTTCGACCTTCGTCTCCCGAATCCGGTTCACCTTTTCTTCGCTCAGTTCGGGCAAAGCGAGAGATGCGGTCCGGGAGCCGCTGCGGATTAAATCAATCTTTTTGGGTGTCGCGCACGAAAGCGCGCAGGCGGCCGCGAAGGCCGCGAGAATCAATTTTGAAGTTTTCATAGCTGTACATATTAGAAAATCAGTATTCTTTCAGTTTTAGATGGAGATCGCCGCCGGTGCTCCAGATCTGTACCGTCTGCGAACCGTTCAGGCTGACTTCAAGCGGCTCTTCGGCCTGCTTCGTCGGATCCAGCGAATCGTTTGCCGCGCCGTACCAGTGGAGGATTTCGTCGGCATATTTCTTAAGGGCTTCGCCTGCAGGAGTGATACGGAGTGAGCTGCGCCAGCGCTCAAACAGGACTACGCCTGCCTGGTGCTCGAGCTCGGCTATGTTCTGGCTCACCGCGGACTGGGTCACGCCCAGCTCCCGCGCGGCGGCAGAAAAGCCCCCGAGCTCGGCCACGGTCACGAAAACCCTCAGTCTGAAATCTTCCTCCAGCATAATGCACAAATATAAGAATGTTTTACTATATTTGCCAATCAGACTAATAACAGTTAGACGTGAAAAAATCTATTCTTATCGCATTATTGTGCTGCCTCGCATCAAGTTTTGCCTTTGCGCAGAACGATTGGGAAACGGTATGTCTTGAGAAGACATATTTCTCCCTCGGAGCCAGCTCACAATTCACCACCAGGATCAACCAGATCGATTTGGGTGGCCAGCTCGAGTTCGGCTGGTGGTTCACTCCGTACACTGCTGTTGCCCTCAACTACGGCGGCGGCTGGGTCAGAGGAACGGCCCCGCGTAATCCGGATCCCATCTTCCAGGGCAAGAAGGGTGATATGTATCTCAGGTTGTTGGGAATTATGGACTTCACGACCATCTATCTCGGCGTGGAGGACGCGGCCCGTATGGACCTGCACATCGCAGGTTATGCCGGACTTGGCAAGATAACCACCTCCTTGAGTTCCATCGACTCGTTCGCCGCGGCTTGGAGTCAGCCGTGGATGCCCTCTATAGGTCTCGACGTGTACACACGCCTGAGAAGGCACACCAAGCTTTACGGCCGTGCAGGATTCAATCTCTATCACCCGGTCCACAACCTCACCCTCTATCCTGAAATCAGCGTAGGTCTCAGGGTCGGTCTGGGCGAAGGCCGAGTGTTCTACAGGGATCCGAACAAGATCTACAAAGAGAATATCGCAGAGCTTGAGAAAGAGCTTGAGAAGTCGAAGAACAACGTAAAGGTCCAGACAGACACCGTTGTCGTCAAAGAGACCAAGGAAGTCGAGGTTGAGAAGTTGGTTCGCGACACCGTCGTGGTCACCGTCAACCAGGTGGACACCCTCACGATTTACGACGTAATCGAGACCGGAACCGGCGTTGCCGCCAAGGCTGACACCGTCTTCGTGAAGGCAGACACCGTGTATGTGAACAATGAGCCCATCGTGCTCAGGGACACCGTCTTCGTGAAATCCGCTCCCGAGGTCCTCGTAAAGACCGTCTATGCGGACAGCGTGAGCGCCACTGCGACCGACGCTGCATACGTCGAGCCGATAGTGCAGGTAGACACAGTCTATGTGCTCTCCGAGCCTGAGGTCCGCGTGCAGATCCAGAAGGACACCGTTTTCGTGCCTTCCGCACCGGAAGTCCTTATCAAGAAAGACACCGTCTTCCTCGCTTCCGAGCCTGAAATTCAGATTCAGATTCACAAGGAAGTTAAGACAGACACCGTTTTCGTGGCGATGGAGCCCGAGATTATGGTCAGGACCGTGTATGTGAACAAGGAGCCCATCGTGCTCAGGGACACCGTCTTCGTGGCCACCGATCCTGAGGTTCAGATCCAGACCGTTTACCGCGACAAAGAGCCCGTGGTGCTCGTAGACACAGTCTTCGTGCAGTCCGAGCCCGAAATCGAGATCCGCTATCGCGACCGCGAAGTGGTGAAGGTGCAAAAGGACACAGTGATCGTCAAGGAGACCCAGGAAGTCGAGGTGGAGAAGTTGGTCGAAGTCGAAAAGATAGTTCGCGACACCGTCATAGTGGAGAAAGACCCTATCGTCCAGATTCAGAAGGACACTATCGTGATTGAAAAGGATCCTATCGTCCAGATCCAGAAAGACACCGTGGTCGTCAAAGAGACCCAGGAAGTCGAGGTGGAGAAGGTGGTCGAAGTCGAAAAGATAGTTCGCGACACCGTTATCCTGGAGAAGGGCCTGATCGTCCAGAAGGATACGATCGTGATTGAAAAAGACCCGATCGTCCAAATCCAGAAGGATACGATCGTGATTGAAAAAGATCCGATCGTCCAGATTCAGAAAGACACCGTGGTCGTCAAGGAGACCCAGGAAGTCGAGGTGGAGAAGGTAGTCGAGGTCGAAAAGATAGTCCGCGACACCGTCGTGGTCGAGAAGGATCCTGTCGTGCAGACTGACACCGTGGTCGTAAAAGTCGCCGTGGAGCCTGAAACCACGCTCATCTATGTGGTGTTCCCCGAGAACGCAGCGTGGGTGAACTACGGTTCACGCAAGCAGCTCGACCGCATCTCGAAGGAGATCAAGGAGTACACCGGAAGCGAGAAGTACCTCCTTATCGCCCCGATTTCTCCGGACAGCCGCGATCCCGTCAAGGCCTACAACCTCGGTGTAAGGCGTGTCTCCCAGGTCAGGCTGCACCTCATCAGGGAGAACGGCGTGGATAGCCGCAAGCTCCGCGAGGTGGTGGTGAACTCCCCTGCCGGCATCCCGGTTGAAGACGGCAACGCCTTCGTGATCGTGGCCCGTGAGGACGATCCGCGCATCAACGAAATCCTCGGCAACTAAGCCTTTAATCCGATGGCTAAGATCCAGTCGGAAGACATATTCTACAACATCCTTCGGTGGCCGGTGGACGCCTGCACCCGGAGGATGTTCCGTAAGATACGGACCTACGGCAAGAAGGATCTCCCGAAAGACGCGGTTCTCATCTTCGCACCCAACCATTGCAACACGCTGCTGGACGCGCTGGTGGTTCTTCAGAGCCGCCGCCGTCCGACCGCTTTCGGCTCCCGCGCCGACATTTTCCGCAATCCGAAGGTGGCGAAAATCCTGAATTGGCTCAGGATGGTGCCTATGGCCCGCTCGCGCGACGGACTCGCCGAGGTGAAGAACAACTTCGCCGTCTTTGAGGAAGCGGCCGAATGCGCGATTGCAGGCGTTCCCTTCTGCATCTTCCCCGAAGGAAAGCACACTCCCGGCTACGAAGTGCAGCCGGTCAAGAGCGGTGTTTTCCGCATTGCAGAGGCCGCGGTTGAGAAAACGGACAAGAAGGTGTACATAGTGCCCATAGGCCTGAGTTACTCGGACTTCTACCGCCCCAAGCCGGACATATATATAAGATATGGTAAGGCCATCCCGGCCGAGGAGATCCTCGCGCTGCCGCCCAAAGAAAGGAGCGATAAACTGCACGACGCTATCCAGGAGCTGGTCGTCGAGCCCGCGCCCGACAACAATTACCTGGTAGTCACCGTGCTGAAATGGCTTATAAGCATAGTGATTTCGCCCGTCATCATCGCGGCGATACTCCTTTCCTGCCCTATCTGGATCACTTCGGAACTGATAGTCAGGCGCCTGAAAGACAAGGCGTGGTCGAACACCACACGCTTCGGCTGCCGTCTGGTCGGCACCGTGCTCCTCACGATTATCTACTCGGTGCTCGGCTTCATTTTCCTGCCCTGGTGGGGCGCCGTCGCACTAGTGCTGTTTTTCTGGCTGGCGCCGAACTTCTTCTATCAGCTGTTCAGATAACAAAAAAAAGGCCGGGATACCGGTCTTTTTTTGTTGCCTTTGAGCGTCGATTACTCGCCGGGAGTGATAGCTCCGGTGGGGCAAGCGTCAGCGCAGGTTCCGCAGTCGATGCAGATATCCGGGTCAATGCTGTACACATCACCTTCCTTGATAGCGCCAGTAGGGCACTCTCCCTGGCAGGTTCCGCAAGCGACGCAGGTGTCGGCAGAGATTTTGTAAGCCATAATGTTTGTTGTTTAGAATTTCGCTGATGCAAATGTAACAATTTGTGGTTAACTTTGCAATTATGAAGAAGGCATTGTTGAAAGCATTATCCGTGTTCGCTGCGGGACTTATTTCCGCGGCGGGCGCCTTCGCGCAGACTCCTTTCGAAGGAATAGTGACCATCGACAAGACGGTCCACGACTGGGGCGACGTGACCGTCAGCGACGGTCCGCTGGACTGCACCTTCACTCTCACGAACATTTCGAAAGAGACGGTCATCATCCGCGCGGTCGCAAGTTCCTGCGGCTGCACGGGCGTGAAATGGACCCAGGGCCCCATAGCCCCGGGCGAGCAGGCGAACATCTGGGCGACCTACGCCAATGACGAAGGGCCTTATGCCTTCGACAAGACCCTCACCGTGACCTTCGTGGGCGTGCGCAAACCGCTGATCCTGCATCTTCGCGGCGTCGTGCACCCGAAGAAAATGCCACTGAAAGACACCTATCCGGTGCATTTCGGCCAGCTCGGCTTCCGTGAGTCCAAGATCAAGGTCGGGAACCTCAGCCAGGGAGAGCAGAAGAGCATCCAGGTGAGGATAGCGAACATAGGCAAAAAGCCGATTACGGTCAGCTTCGAATCCGACTCCCCCTTCCTCACTTTCAAGCCCGCGAAGTTCCGCCTGCGCGGAAACAGCACCACGATGCTGGGAGTTACGGTCACTGCCGACCGCACCCTCTGGGGCAGGAACGTCTACAACGCTACGCCGGTCGTCAACGGCGTGCTGCAGAAGGAGAGCATCAGCTTCGTGGCGACCACGCGCGAGAACTTCGATTTCTGGGGGACGATGGAGCGTGCGGTGGCCCCGGAGGCCGAATATGAAGGGGCGTTCGCGGCAGATCCGGTGGAGCCCGGTACGCCGGTGACCGCTTCTTTTAAAATCGCCAACAAGGGAAAAACCGCGCTGAATATCTACAAAATGGATTTCAACAGCGATAACATCGCCGTGAAATCGTCAGTCAGCAGCATCAAAGCCGGCGGACAGTCCGTTTTCAAGTTCACATACGACACCACAGGAATGAAGCCTGACGGCGACAATCTGGGAATAATCACACTCTACACCAATGATCCGCAGCATAGCGTGATACATCTTTATATTGACGTGATTATTTTGTAACTTAGCGCCGCAAAAATACGACAGATGGCAGAAGAGCAGATTAAATACACTGAAGACAATATCCGAACCCTCGAAGGTGTGACCCACATCCGGATGAGGCCGGGTATGTACATTGGAAGACTCGGGGACGGCCGCAGCCAGGACGACGGTATCTACGTGATGCTGAAGGAGATAATCGACAACTCGATCGACGAGTTCTCGATGGGCTTCGGCAAGCAGATCACTATCGATATCACCGAAGACGGTCTGGTGAGCGTGCGCGACTACGGCCGCGGAATTCCGCTCGGCTCCGTGGTGAAGGCGGTCAGCGTGCTTAACACGGGCGGCAAATTCGACGACAAAGCTTTCAAGAAGTCCGTCGGTCTGAACGGCGTGGGTTCGAAGGCAGTCAACGCCCTTTCTTCCGAGTTCAAGGTCTGCTCCTACCGCGACGGCCTCTGCCATTGGGCCACCTTCGTAAAGGGCGAGCTTTCCGGAGAGGCGGAAGAGCCTACCAAAGAGAAAAACGGCACCCTGATATCGTTCAAGCCCGATTCCGAAATGTTCGGATCCTTCGCCTTCAATATGGACTACGTGGAGACGATGGTAAAGAACTACTCTTACCTGAAGAAGGGTCTCACGCTAGTCCTGAACGGCGTTTCCTACCGTTCGGAGAACGGTCTGCTGGACCTCGTGAACGATAACCTCAGCGAGGAGCCGCTGTACCCGCCGATTCACCTTGAAGGAGACGACATAGAGATAGTCCTGAGCCACGGCAACGCCTACGGCGAGAACATCAGCTCATTCGTGAACGGCCAGAACACACGCGACGGCGGAACGCATCTGGCGGCCTACCGCGAAGCGATCGCAAAAACGCTCAAGGAGTTCTTCGGGAAGAACTACGAACCCGCCGACTGCCGTCAGGGCGTGGTGGGAGCGATCAGCATCCAGATTCAGGAGCCGAAATTCGAGAGCCAGACGAAGATCAAGCTCGGTTCCACGTACCTCTGGGAGAAGAACGGCGACGTAGGCCCCACCATCCGTTCGTTCGTGAACGATTTCGTGTCCAAGGCCCTGGACGATTATCTCCGTATCCACAAGGAGATAGTTCCCATCATCGAGGAAAAGATCAAGTCCAACAAGCAGGAGCGCGAGGAGATTGCCGGGATCCAGAAGAAGACACGCGAGAAGAACAAGAAAGCGAGCGTCTACAACAAGAAGCTCCGCGACTGCGTCTATCACTATAACGACAAGATTACCGAAAGGACTCCGCAGGAGATCCAGGATTTCATTGAGGCGTCCTCGATCTTCATCACCGAGGGAGATTCTGCATCCGGTACCATCACGAAGGCCCGCAACGCCAAGTATCAGGCAGTCTTCTCTCTTCGCGGAAAGCCCATCAACTGCTACAAAGAGAGCCGTAAGAAAGTGGCCGAGAACGAGGAGCTGAATCTGCTTATCTCCGCTCTCGGAGTGGAGGACGATCTTGAAGATCTGCGCTACAATCGCATAGTGGTCGCGACCGATGCCGATGACGACGGTATGCACATCCGTATGCTCGTACTCACCTTCTTTATGAAGTATTATCCGGACCTTATCCGCCGCGGTCACGTCCATATCCTGCAGACTCCCCTTTTCCGCGTCCGCAACAAGAAGGACAACATCTACTGCTACGACCAGGCGGAGAAGGAAAAGGCGATAGCCAAGCTCAAGACGGGAGTCGAAATCACCCGCTTCAAGGGTCTCGGAGAGATCTCGTCCGACGAGTTCGCCGATTTCATCGGTGAAGGTATGAGGGTGGACCACGTCAAACTGGCGGACGAAGAGAGCATTTCCGAGATTATGGAGTTCTATATGGGCGACAACACCATCGAGCGCCAGAATTTTGTCCGTGCGAACCTCCGTTCGGAGGAAGAACTGGAAGACGTGGACATTTAGCGCAATGGGCCAGAAGTTCTGCAAATTCGTCTACGAAAAAGTGATGGGATGGAAGGGCACCGACCCTATCATCCCTGAGCAGAAGGCCCTCGTCCTCGCCGCGCCGCACACCAGCATCTGGGATTTCGCGGTGGGTTATTTCTATTACCGGTCGCTCGGCGGGAAGATGAAGGTGATGATCAAGAAGGAAGCGTTCTTCTTCCCCGTCTCCCTGCTTCTCAGGGCTATGGGCGGCTTCCCCATCGACCGAAAGAATCCTCAGCAGATGATGATGAGGGTCATCCACGAAATGGAAAGCACCCAGGAAAAAGTGATCCTGGTCATTTGCCCTGAAGGCACGCGCAAGGCCGTGCATAAGTGGAAAACCGGATATCACACCATCGCCAAGGCCTGCAATCTGCCCGTTTACCTCGCGCATATCGACTACAAAAAGAAGGAATTCGGCCGCGGTCCCCGCGTCGAACTCACCGACAACCCCCGCGCCGACACCGACCGCATCCAGCAGATCTACGAAGATATGCATCTGACCGCCCTACATCCCGAGGGGTATACCACAATATAGCGAGCTGCCGCGCCCACGTGCGGGGCTCAGTCGCTTCGCTCCTTCGTACCCTTCCATCCTATCCTGCGTCCTCGCTTC
>JAFYIK010000225.1 GCA_017538685.1 Bacteroidales bacterium
ACACACCGTGCTCTGCGGCATAGCCGGCGGTGTCGAAGCTCCTGACAAGCAGCTCCACGCCGCGCGCGGCGCACCACTCTCGCACGAACTGCTCGTCGCCGTCGCTCTCCTCCCCGCGAAGCCCGAAATTGCAATGCGCCACCGCGAACCCACAATCGGTCGAAGCATAAGAAGAAGAAAGGTCGCCGCGAAGCGACCTTTCTGCCATATACATCGAATCGATGCCTCCGCTGACTGCGAGAAGAATCTTCACTACTTCTTGTTTGTGATAGTGTAGGTGAGTGCGAAGCTCAGGAACTCCTTGAACTGCCATCCGCGAAGCTTGGAAGTCTCGGTGCCGTCGTCCGCCGTGGTGATGATAAGCACGTTGGGATCGTTGATCATCCAGGTCTTGGCTGAGAGCTTGATGAGCTTGCTGAGCTGCCAGTCGATGGAGTTGTCCCAGTTGATACGGAAGTAAGGCTCGCTGAGGTAGTCCGTGAAAACGGTGGCCTGGGACTCGTAGGTGAACACGTCGTTAATGACGAACTTGAGGTTGGCCTTGACCTGGGCACCGAACTGGAACAGGGCGCTCTTGTAAGTGAGCGGAGTGACACCGTCTGCCTGGAAGGTCGCGACCTTCATACCGTAAGAAGGACGGAGCGCATCGTTGTTCACGATGGTGAAACCCCCGGTCAGAGGAGCGACGTTCACATTGAACCAGGCGTTCGGGACCCACTGGATACCAAGTGCGAGGTTGGTGTAGGCAGGGGAGATGAAGCCCGAAACGGGGTCTCCGGCAACCCACTTTCCGCTTGCATCCTGGGTGTATTCCTTGGGGGTGTCGGTGAACTGGCTGCGGAAATCATACGATGCGGTGTAACTCAACTTCGAATCGGCACCGGTCTGGTATGCCCACTTGCTCTCCAGGTAGATACGGTCGTTATTCTTCTGGATAGCGCCTTCTTTCTCGGAAGAATGGAGGAAGCCATAGTCCAGCTGGAGGCGGTTGTTCCAGCTCATAAGGTCCTTCTTGTAATCAGCCTTCGCGTCCAGGGCGGAAGCGAGGGTGACGGTGTTGGGACCGCCGGCCGCCCAGTTGTCGAGCTGGGTGTTGGTAATCCCAAGGCTCACGGACAGGGAGTTTGTCCAGTAGTTCGGCTTCGGAGCCGCGACTTCCTCGAGGGGAGCCCCGGAGATCTCGGCAGCCGCATCTTCAGTGGCTTTCTGCACTGCATCCTGAGCGAATGCAGAACCTATTGCGAGCGCAAATGCGCCGATGACTGCTAATGTCTTTTTCATATCGTAATCGGATTAATAAGCTATTGCAAACACGACACGTCCCTTCGAGGGCTTGCCGGAATAAATATCCACTCCTTCCTCTTCGCACACGCAGCTGTCGATGGGGATGCAGCGTATGGTGGCCTTGGTTTCGTCCTTGATCTTCTGCTCTGTCTCGGCCGTGCCGTCCCAGTGGCAGAGAAGGAAACCGCCCTTCTGGATCTCGGTCTTGAACTCCTCCCAGGAGTCGCACTTGCGGATGTTCGAATCGCGCCAGTCGAGGGCCTTTTTGTAGATGTTCGCCTGGATGTCGTCCAGCAGGCCGTGGATATGGTTCTCGATGCCTTCGAGGGCCATCGTTTCCTTCGTGAGGGTGTCCCTGCGGGCGACTTCCACCGTTCCGGCGGCGAGGTCGCGCGCGCCCATCGCGAGGCGCACGGGCACTCCCTTGAGCTCCCACTCCGCGAACTTGAAGCCCGGGCGGAGGGTGTCGCGGTCGTCGATCTTCACGCTGTGTCCGAGGGCCTCGAGGCCTTTCTTAATCTTCTCGAACTCGGCGATAACTGCGTCGTGCTCTTCGTCCGTCTTGAAGATAGGCACCATCACGATCTGGATAGGGGCGAGGGCGGGGGGCAGCACGAGGCCGTTGTCGTCGCCGTGGGCCATAATGAGCGCGCCCATAAGGCGGGTGCTGACTCCCCAGGATGTGGCCCAGACGTACTGCAGCGAGCCGTCTTTGTCCGCGAACTGCACGTCGAAGCTCTTCGCGAAGTTCTGGCCGAGGAAGTGCGAGGTGCCGGCCTGCAGGGCCTTTCCGTCCTGCATCATAGCCTCGATGGTGAGGGTGTCGAAAGCGCCGGCGAAGCGCTCGTTGGGGCT
>JAFYIK010000226.1 GCA_017538685.1 Bacteroidales bacterium
CGCGGCAATGCTGGCGAGGAGTTCGGCAACCTCGTCGGGGCGGTTGTAAACCGGTATTATGACTGAGTATTTCATCTATTCGAAGGCGACGGGGATGAAGAATTCCGGACGATGGAAGTCGGGATTCGGGGTGTCGATGGGGGCGTAGCTCAGGAAATGGGGAGTCTCGAGAAGGTCTCCGCATTTATAGAAGTTCGCCTTGATCTGAAGGCCGTCGAACGACTCGAGATTCAGGGCCGCCGCAGGTATCACAAGACACACTTCCCAAGGTCCGGCCTGCTTCTCGGCGAAGGGTTTGTCGCCAAGGGAAGACCATCTGTCGATCAGATCGGTAATCTCTGCGGGAGCCTTCACCCTGTCGTGGCGGCTTTCGCCCTTAGCCAAAAGGATTTTTCCTATGCAATTGCATTCGAGGTTATAGTACACGCCGGGGGCAGGTTGGGAGAAAAACTCCACGCAGGAATCCTCCCAGACATTTCCGCCGTCCTCCCCTGCAGCAGCCCTTGAGGTCTTCTCCACCACTCTGTAGTGCAGGAGTATCTTGTCTCCGGTGTGCGCCATAGCGAATTCCACCAGCGGTTTGTAAGGGAACTGGTCAGGCCAGTTCAGCACGTCGATCTTTTCGTAGGGAATGCCTTCTTCCTGGAAGAGTTCAGGAATATCGGAAGCTTTGAATCCCGTTTCGGGGAGGTATACTTTTCTAATCATACTTCAAATATACAAATTTTGTAAATTTGCAGTATTATGTTCGAGGATACAATTTGTGCTCCTGCCTCCCCTGTCGGTTCGGGGGCTATTTCGGTCGTGAGAGTCAGCGGACCTGCCGCCCTGGATGCCGTGGATAAGCTGGTTGTGTTCAGACGCGGCACCGCCGGCGAGTCGAAGGGATTCGAGGTGAAATTCGGTGTGGTTCCCAATGTGGACGACGTTCTGGTCTCAGTCTACCGCGCTCCTCACTCATACACCGGAGAGCACGCCGCCGAAATCAGCTGCCACGCTTCGCCGTATATAGTATCCGTAATACTTCAGCGCCTGCTGAGGGCGGGCTGCCGTATGGCGGAGCCGGGCGAATTCACCCGCAGGGCCTTCCTGAACGGGAAGATGGACCTCGCCCAGGCCGAGGCCGTGGCCGACCTCATCGCCGCCGATTCCCAGGCTTCGCACAGGCTGGCCTTCGCCCAGATGAAAGGCCGTTATTCCGAAGAATTCCGCGAATTGCGCGCCCGGCTGGTGGAACTCGCTTCCCTGGTGGAGCTTGAGCTCGATTTCAGCGAAGAGGAAGTCGAATTCGCAGACCGCAGCAAGCTCGCAGACCTGCTCGGGCAGGCACGTGCGCGGGTCGAAGCATTGAAGAACTCCTACCGCGTCGGAAATGCCGTTAAAAGCGGTGTCCCCGTGGCTATAGTCGGCGCTCCCAACTCCGGCAAGAGCACCCTGCTGAACGCCCTTCTCTGCGAGGACCGCGCGATAGTCTCGGACATCCCGGGCACCACCCGCGACACCGTGGAAGAGACTATGGTCCTTGACGGCGTGCGCTACCGTTTCATCGACACGGCCGGCCTGCGTGAATCGGACGACACGGTCGAAAAGCTCGGCATCGAGCGCTCGCTGGGCAAGCTCCGCTCCGCCGCGATAATCCTGGCCGTCCTCGACGCCACCGCCACCCTGCAGGAGAACCTCGCCTCCGCGAAAACCATCTCCTCCGAACTCTCCCCAGACCAGAAGGTCATCTGGATCCTCAATAAATGCGACATCGCCCCCCGCGACCCGGCAATTACGTTTCCCGACCTGATCGGGGATTTGTACTCCATCACCGGCGATACCGTCCGCATATCGGCCCTTACGGGCACGGGAATGGACGAGCTCCACGAGGCCATCGCGGACTGCGGCTACGGCACCACCGAAGGCGCAGTCGTCACCTCCGCCCGGCACTTCTCCGCCCTCTGCGAGGCCGCAGACGACCTCTCGCGCGTCTCCGACGCCCTGGAGCATCACCTCCCCGGTGATTTGCTCGCCGAAGACCTCCGCGCCGCCATCTCCACCCTCGGCTCCATCTTCGGCGAAATCACCACCGACGACCTCCTCGGCGAGATCTTCAGCAAGTTCTGCATCGGGAAATAGCAAGCTGATTCCCATCGATTAGCATCAATCACAAAAGACAGTAAGGACTCTCCTACTCCCCTTCAAGACTATCTGGCAAACCTCAAGACTGGTGTAGTATTTTGCCATAACGATGTCTATGAATCGATGGTGTTCAAGGCCGACATCTCAGACGACGGCAATACGCTCGCCGTAATCACAACGAGCGAGCACGTCAAAGGAGGCAGTGGTTATGTCCTCTGCACAATCACATATCAGGACGGCCACTTCATCCACGAGAACCAGCACTCCTATTTTGAAGAGATCGGAGCAGAGAAATACTTCACCCTAGCCCTTGGCCGCGAGTGGACCGGTGGCGACGTATTCGATGATTTCTGCTGAATGAAGTAGTTCAAGCTACGTCATCGGATGTGAATATTGGTTGTTCAGCTACTGATAAGACGATACGATTTGCAATAGTTTCCGGCAAATCGTATATTTGCTGTTGAAAAATCTCAGGTTTTCCGTCCTCGATCAAACGGAGCAACATAACGCGTTATGTGGACAAAGTACCCGACCCATCAAGCGGTGCGGGCGCTTGGACCTGAGATCATCCGTTGCTCCAACCCCGTACCCTCATATCCGTTCTCCGCGTTCCCGCAGGTGTATTTCCTGCGGGACGAAAGGGCGTATAAGCCTGATTGCGCCCTTCTCTACCCCGTATCTCCGGGCGTAGTACTCAATGGCGTCACGCAATGTCCATCCGGCCGAGGACCGTAAGTCCTCAGAGAAGTCATCGAATACCGTGAAAGCGGTATGGTAGTTCCCATCCAGATCGGTGGC
>JAFYIK010000227.1 GCA_017538685.1 Bacteroidales bacterium
ATGGCAGAAATCAGTTAGAACAGTTTGACGTTGTCGAACGATGCGGTCAATTCGCCGTTTTCAATTTTGTGGATGATCTCCACGACCTTGTCGTTGTAAGGCGTGGGGAAGCCGATTTTACGGCCGTAGGCGCAGACGACGCCGTTGATGGCATCGACCTCCGTCTTTTTGCCGTTCTCGATATCCTGGAGCATAGAGGCCTTCAGGAGCGCGTGCTTCTTGATGGCAATGGGGATAATCTGGAACGAGAGCCACTTCTTGAAACAGCTGTGGTAATCCAGCAGTTTGACGATGTCCTTTCCCTGGATAGGCTCGATCTTGATTCCGCCGGCCGCGCAGACGTCGATGCATTCCTTGATGATGCCCTGGACTATCTTGCGTGAGGCTTTGTCTTTTGCTGCGCCGCCGAAAGTGGTGCCGCAGACGGTGCTCATTCCGGAGAAGGAGGCGTTGATGAGGAGCTTGCTCCAGCGTGTGCCGAGGAAGTTCCGGTCGATCTCCACGGGGCCCATCAGCTCGAGCAGCGCTTTCACCTCTTCCATATGCGGGTTCGGCTTCTTCGAGAGGCTGCCGAGGGAGAATGTGAGACTGTCCGGCTCGGAGGTGAGTTCGCACACACCGGGGCCCTTCATCGTGGCGCCCCAGGCTACCGTGCAGCCGAGTACGCGGTCCTCGCCCACTATCTCGCCGACGAGCAGTTCGGGTATGCCGTTCTGGAGGGTGACTATCACGCCGTCCTTGGCGAGGAAGTCCTTCAGGAAGGTGACCACCTCGCGGTTTTTCTGCTGCTTGGTGAGAAGGAAGATGATGTCGTAGGTGCCGCTCATCTCCTCGTCCGTGAGGGCGGTCACTTTCTGGGTGAAGTTGAGTGTGCCGACCACCTTGGCGCCGTCTTTTTTCAGCGCGGCGACGTGGGCCTTGTTATGGTTGATGAGGGCTATCTGGCCTCCGTTTTTAGTGATGAATGCGCCGAGGATGGTTCCGAGCGAACCGGCGCCGTAGATTGCTGATCTCATATAGTCTTAACGTATGAACGCCTTCTTGTGTAGAAGGAAGGATTGTACTGTTCGAATAAAGTCTGCACCTTGAAGTTCTCTTCGAGCTGCGGGTTAAGGATGATGCGGCTCACTCCGCGCTTGATGCAGCTTTCGTGGATCTTCTTGAAGAGGAGCACGGGCGCGCCCGCACCCTGATATTCGGGCAGGACGCCTATCATAAGGGCTTCGAGCGCCGTGGGGTGCTTCAGGGCTTTCAGGATACGGAAGATGCCCAGGGGAAGAAGGCGGCCTTTGGACTTTTTCACTGCCGTGGCCAGGGTGGGAACGCAGAAGGCGAAGCCTATAGGCTTATCTTCGTCCGTGACCACCACCGCCACGAAGTCGGGATCCAGGATGGGGATGTAGGTGGCAAGATAGCCCTTGATCTGCTTATCGGTCAGCGGCGCGAAGCCGTAGAGCGGCGCGAAGCTCTCGTTGTACATATGGAAGATCTCCATTCCATAGCGTTTGGAGAGGTCCTGCATACTCTTGCCTTCCGCGATGTGCAGCTTCGAGCGCTCCGCGATATAGGGCGCGAGCTTGAACATCTTCGGGAGCTCGGGAGCGAGGTCCACTACCCTTTGGGTCCAGTCCACGTCTTTGTCGAAACCGAGCTCGGAGAGCATCTTGTCGTAGTAGGGGTAATTGTAGATGCAGGTGAACGAAGAGAGGTTTTCGTAGCCTTCGACCAGGAGACCCTCGCGGTCCATATCGGTGAAGCCCAGCGGGCCCGTGATCTCGGTGCAGCCTTTCGAGCGGCCGTAGTCTTCGACTGCCTTGATGAGGGCCTTCAGCACCTCCATATCTTCAATGAAGTCTATCCAGCCGAAGCGCACTTCGTTCTTGCCCCAGCGCTTGTTGGCGCTATGGTTGATGATTGCGGCAATGCGGCCGGCGACCTTGCCGTCTTTATAGGCGAGGTAGCACTCCGCTTCGCAGTACTCGTAGGCGTCGTTCTTCTTAGGGTTGAAGGTGTCGAATTCGTCGCCTCTGAGGGCGGGGACATAGTTCTCGCAGTCTTTGTAGAGCTCGAGAGGAAAGTCCACCCATTTGCCCATCTGGCGGCGGTTGGAGACCTTTAGGATTTCAGTACTCATCTGTCTATGGTTTAGTTGGCGGCGGGATAGAACTTGTCGTAGATGGCGTGGGTCATTTCCCAGGTTGTCGTGTTGTCGCCTTCCCAGTTCCAGAACATCATTCCGCGAAGTTTCTTCGCTATCACATAATCTGCTTTCAGACCTATGGATCTGGGGTTGTCGTAGGTGAACATCATAGTGCCGCTCTTGTCTGCCAGGTAAGGCACCTTCGCGGCATCGTCCCACATTTCATTGTATTTCTCAAAAAGAGAACCCATCTTGCAGTAGTATGTTCCGTCGCCGGCATCGCTGCTGGAGGCTGCCTTGCAGTAGAAGGGAGCGCCCACGACGATCTTATCGTAAGGGATGCCCGCTTTGTAGTGCAGCGCCACGGACTCGTCCACACTGCGGCTGGTCTTGCCGCTCGACGGATACAGGGCGGAGTGGTGCTTCGGAGGACGGCCCATATCATAGGTCATCAGGTTCACGAAGTTCATATACTGGATGCAGCTCTTAAAGTCCACGTACTTGGCGCTTGAGCTGGAAGCCATCGTGATAAGATATTTGTCTCCGAGAACCTCGCGGAGGTCCTTAAGAAGCGCCGTATAATTCTTCGTGTCCGAAGGGTCGCTTGAAATGCCTGCGGAGGAGCTTGTGGGATACTCCCAGTCCAAATCGATTCCGTCCAGTTTGTACTGGTTCACCTTCGCAAGGCAATCCTCGCAGAAACTCTTCCTGAGCTTTGGATCCCTGGCCATTTCGCTGAAATTGCCGGCGCCCCAACCTCCGATGGAAAGGAGGACCTTGAGCTTCGGATTCTTCTCCTTCAGCTTCACCATCTGCTTCAGACGGCTCACGGTCTTGATCTCCACTGAGTTGAAACTGTCGGACACCTTTCCGAATGCGTAGTTGATATGCGTGACGATGGTGGGATCGGGAATAGCGGTGTCCCAATAAGTCACGTACGCCACGATGACGAGGCTGTCTCCGGGGGCGGCAGGAGTGATGTCGGGGTCGGGATCTGTGCCGGGAGTGGGGTCAGTCTGATTCTGGGATTCATCGACCGCCTGTTTCTTCTCGAAATTGATGATTTGATTGTCGTCGTCCGTGCATCGTGTGCAGCACAGGACACATAACGTCAAAAAGGCGATTACGCCAAGTACTTTTTTCATAGCGAATAATAAACGGTTTCGTAGGAATAATAGCCGTAGGAGGTCAGGGTCCAGGAAGAGGAGCCGTCGTATTCGTAGCTCTTGAACTCCATCCTGCCGTTCATCCACTGGTAGACTGTCCTTTCAGTGGGTAAATTGTCCACATAGTGCGTCACTACCGTGAGGTCGTCGTCGTAAGTGGTGATGGTTTCCTCCTTGTTAACGAATTTCCAGTCTTCTGCTTCGGCGTCATAGACGTAATTCTGGAAGGACTGTGTGCTGTAGTACGACGAATAAACCCTCATCCTGGTCTTCACTCCGTTTTCGGTAGTGGTGATAGTGTACCAGCTGCCGTCGTAGGCATACTCGTCCACCGAAGTCGTCTGCCCTGCGGCATTGCGCGTCACCACGCTGTCCACCATCGAGCGGGCGTTGTCGCGGAAATAGACCGTCATAGTGCCGTTGGGCTGCAGCACGCCCTCCACCACTGTGCTGTCCGTGTGGATCTCCAGATTGTCCTTGAAGGTCAGTCTGCAGACCTCCGTGAGGGCGTCGTTGACTTTTGTGCGGATTATGTATCCGTCGTCGATATAAGTGTACGTGGACACGCGTTTGGTGGCCCCGTCCGCCGAAGTCTCGGAATATGTGTCCACTCTCTGCAATGAATATTGCTGAGGTTCTTTCTCCCCGCAGGAGGCCAGCGCCAGGATTGCGAGGAGAACGAAAAGGTATTTTCTCATAACATTAATAATTCTCCGCGTGGATCTCGAAGTAAGCCTGAGGGTGGTTGCAGACAGGGCAGGTCTCGGGGGCCTTCTCGCCTACTACGATATGGCCACAGTTGCGGCACTCCCACACCTTCACGCTGGACTTCGCGAACACCTCCGCAGTCTCCACGTTCTTCAGAAGTGCGCGGTAACGCTCTTCGTGCCTCTTCTCTATCGCCGCCACTCCGCGGAACTTCTCCGCAAGCTCGTGGAAGCCTTCTTCGTCGGCCGTCCTGGCGAAGCCCTCGTACATATCGGTCCATTCGTAATTCTCTCCGTCGGCTGCGGCTGCGAGGTTCTCGGCAGTGCTGCCTATGCCGTCGTGGAGCTCCTTATACCACATCTTGGCGTGCTCCTTTTCGTTGTCGGCGGTCTTGAGGAAGATCTCGGCGATCTGCTCGAAGCCTTCTTTCTTGGCCTTGGAAGCGAAATATGTGTACTTGTTGCGAGCCTGCGACTCTCCCGCGAATGCGGCTGCGAGGTTCTCGGCGGTCTTTGTTCCGGCGTATTTGTTCATAGCGTCAATAATTTAATTTTACCAAAATTAATCATTCTTTATGTAAAACAGAAATATTAAATTTGTAATTGATGAATACTGATAACCAATTGTTTTCCAGAACTTCCCTGCTGGTAGGAGATGACGTGATGAAGGCTTTCAGCGAAGCCCGGGTGATTATCTTCGGCGCGGGCGGAGTGGGCAGTTGGTGCGCAGAGGGCCTCGTAAGGTCGGGCGTCAGGCATCTGACGATAGTGGATCCGGACCGCGTGAATCCCACAAACGTGAACCGCCAGCTCCAGGCGACGAGCAGGACGATAGGTGAAGTGAAAGTCGAAGCCCTGAAGGCCCGCCTGATGGAAATAAACCCTGATGCTGAAATCACTGCCCTTCAGAAAGTCTACGAAGACGAAAACTATCAGGACTGGGGCTTCGAGGACTACGATTATATTATCGACGCCATAGACTCCCTGAAAGACAAGATTTCCCTGCTTCTCAGGGCCTCGCAGTTCAAGGCGAAGATCTATTCGTCGATGGGCGCGGCGCTGAAGGTTGACCCCACGAAGATCAAAGTGGCCGAGTTCTGGGATGTCCGCGGCTGCCCCCTGGGCTCGATGCTGCGCAAGCGTATGCGCCAGGCGAAGACCTTCCCCCATAAGAACATCTACTGCGTATACGACGAAGAGGTGCTGGAGAACCGCGGCATCGCGCCCGCGCCGGCAGACGACAACCCTATGGAATCGAAAAAGGCAGTCACCAACGGCACGACCGGCCATATTACCGCAATCTTCGGAATGACGCTCGCCGGCCTCGTAATCAAAGATATATACACTAAA
>JAFYIK010000023.1 GCA_017538685.1 Bacteroidales bacterium
AGTCATAAAGGATCCCGTGAATATCGGACCTCTAGTGGACGCATTAGGCGCTTTTACTTATGGAGGCACGACTCCTCCGAACACTCCTGACGATGTGACCCTGAGCGCCTCTTCCAACACCCTTACGGTTTCCTGGACGGTGACGGCAGACGTGGATGACATTAAGACATTCAGCTATCTGGTGCTGGCCGCGAAGAATGCCTCCGAACTGGCCGGCGTGGATCCGGACAACATTCCGGAGGCGGTTGTCAGTTCGCTGGTGAAGGTCGGTTTCAAGGCGGTGGGCGATCCCATTTCAGTCGAACTGTCCGGCCTTGAGTTCGAGACGGACTACTACGTCACCGTGATCGCGTGCGATTACGCAGGCAACAGGGCCGACGCTTCCGCCGTGAAACAGCTCCAGACGGGCAAGAACGACCCGCCGGCGGTGTCGACCGAATACTCAGGCAGCTTCAGTCTGCAGCCGTACGAGAAACTCGCGGTCGCGTACGCGGTTAAAGACCCGAACGGGCACGAGTTTACCGTGGACGTGGATCCGGGCTCCGATGCGCTCAGCTGGAAGTTGAATGCCGATAAGGATACCGTGCTGGTGACGATAGCCGGCAACGGCGCGCCCGCGGGGCAGTACACCGCCCATCTGGTGGCGACCGACGCATTCGGCGCCGCGACCGATTACCCCATTGCCTACGAGATACTGCTGAACCACGCGCCCGTGGTCGTTATGCCTATGGAGAACGTGCAGTTCAGCAAGTCCGGGCAGAAGACGGTGATCGATATGTCCAAGTACGTCAGCGACGAAGACGGCGAGCAGCTCACTTATTCGACGAAGCTCTCCGAAAAGAGCGTGGCCAACATCAACCAGTCGGGCAACACGCTGGTGGTGACGTCGCTGGGCAACGGCCTTACGGACGTGGCGGTCACGGCTTCGGACGCCTGCGGCGAGAAGTGCAACCTTTCGTTCAAGATACTCGTGCGCAGCAGCACGGAGGTGGCGGATGTCTATCCCAACCCCGTGGTGGATGTGCTGAACATCCGTCCGGCGGCGGAAGGTAAGCTGGACATCAATGTCTACAATAAGGCCGGTTCGGTTGTGTGGTCCGCTTCGCAGACCGACGCATCGCCGTTCTCGCCCGTCACCGTGGATCTTTCCGGAATGCCCGGAGGAATCTACTATGTGAAGGTGCAGGGCGCCGGCATCGACAAGATTTACACCATTGCAAAACGATAGGACGCTATGAAAAAGATATTTGCTTCTGTAGTACTGGTTCTTTTCGCGGCGGCGGTGTACGCGCAGGGCGGCAGCGCGCTGCTGATTCCCTCGGATGCCCGCGCTCTCGCGATGGGTGTAAGCGCGCTGCAGCCGGGCGCGTCCACTCTGGATGCCAATGTGTTTTACGGAATGTGGGCTCCCCAGACTGTGGATAATACTGTCCTCGGGGCTGACGCATTTTTCAGGCTAAACGACCGCCTCGCGTTCAGCGTGGAGGGCCGCAGCCTGAAGGATAAACCTTACACGGTTACGAATGCCAAGGGCGTTGCGGAAGGGGAGTTCACCCCGTCCGATATGATAGTAGGCCTTGGCGCATCGTATTTTATTAACGAGCAGCTTTCGGTCGGTTTGAAGGCCAGGATGCTTTCGTCGAGCATAGCGCCCGACATCAAGGGTTCGGCTATGTGCTTCGACCTCCGTGCGGGTTATGCGACAGAGCTGTTCAACGCGGGACTTTCCCTGAGAAATGTCGGCTCGCAGATCGACTACGGCGCTGGCGGATACGCCCTCCCGGCTTATGCCGCGCTGGATGGAACGGTCAGCCCTGTTGATGGATTGACTGCGGCTTTTGACGCCGGATATCTTTTCAGCGGAGCGTTGATGGCCGGACTCGGAGTGGAGTACACTGTGCTCGATATGGTCTCCCTGCGCGCCGGTTATCACTATGGCGACGCCGCGAAGGCCCTCCCTTCCTACGCCTCAGCCGGTCTCGGCGTTCAGTTCGCCGGTCTTAAGCTCGATGCCGCCTATCTCCTCGCTTCCGACGCTCTCGGAAGCACCCTCTTCCTCTCCCTGGGCTACGCCTTCTAGTCGAGGATGACTAGGAGCGGGGCGGGGTGGTTGAATTCGAGTGAAATTTCGTCGGAGGTGGCGCGGTTGAGCGTCGCTTTCCACCAATTGTCGAAGACAACGGAGTCCAGGGGCCACTGAAGGCCTTTGGACTTTACGTTCAATGTGGGGTCGCAGGTGAAAAGGGAAACCGGGCGGCCTTCGCCTACGGAGAGCGAGCAGCTGTCTGCGACCACGAACGCGGTGCAATAGTCCGAGACTATCTGCACGTTCACGCCGCGGGCGCACAGCCCGAACGACTTCTCATACTCCATCAGCAGCGACAGATTGCCTATCGTGTGCGCCTCCCTCTTGCCGGTCGCGCCGAGAATCGTGATGTCGGTGGCATCCGGATATTCCGAAAGCACATAATTCATCGCCTTCGTCAGGTCGTTGTCGTCCTGCCCGCCGACCCGCACGACCTTCCCGCCGAAGCGCTTCAGCGCCGCCGGTGCGACCGAATCCATATCTCCGATCACCACGTCCGGCTGCACGCCGTGCTTCACTGCCGACATCAACGCGCCGTCGCAGCACACGACCTTCTCCGCCTGACTCAATAAATACTGTGGATATGCCTTTCGCGGAAACTCTCCCGCCGCCAAAATCACTACGTTCATAACACAAAAATAATAAAAGCGTGCATACCCTCTACCAAAAAGGGTAGGGTATGTGCAAAAACGCCCCAAAACGCACATACCTTCGGTTCAAATGATGAGGGTATGCACGGAACAATCAACTTTTCATTATATTTGGATGAATATGTTACGCAGAACTAGAATCATATTGGCGGCGGTGTTCATAGTGGGAATCACGCTGCTGTTTACCGGGATCGGCACGGACTGGTGGGGCTGGATGGCGAAACTCCAGTTCCTTCCGGCGGTGTTGGGCCTGAACTTCGCGATTATCGCAGGGGTGTTGGCGCTGACATTGGTCGTGGGCCGTGTGTATTGCTCGGTCATCTGTCCGCTGGGCGTTTTTCAGGACATAGTTATCTGGCTCCGCCGTGTGTACGCGAAGGTTTTCAAGAAGGCGTATGCCCGCAGGAAGAAGTCTTCCGCCAAGCGCTTCACTTTCAGCAAGGAGCGGAAGTGGCTCCGCTATGGGGTGCTGGCCGCGATTGTGATTTGCATTGCCGCCGGAATACAGGGGGTGGTGCTGCTCGTGGCGCCGTATAGCGCGTATGGAAGGATGGTGACCGTGGCGGCAGGGAAGTCGCTCGCGTGGCCGTTGATTGTGGTGGCGGCGGTGACCTTCGTCGGGCTGGTGGTGCTGAGCTGGCTCTACGGACGGGCGTGGTGCTCGAACATCTGCCCGGTGGGTACGACGCTCGGGCTGGTCAGCAGGCACGCTATGTTCCGCATCGGGATCGACCGGGAGAAGTGCGTCGCGTGCCGGAAGTGTGAGCGTGAGTGCCGGGCCGCCTGCATTGATATCGAAGGCGGAAAGGTGATCGACCATTCGCGCTGCGTGGACTGCTTCGATTGCATCGGAGCCTGCGATGCAGGCGGCATCAAGCTGCGGTTCGCGTGGGGAAAACCGGCTTCGCAGCCAGAAAAGGCGGACGGTCGTCGCGACTTCATCGAGAAGACCGCGGTCCTGGCCGGCGGGCTTGCTCTGACGAGCCTGGAGGCGAAAGCGCAGATGCACGGTGGTTTCGCCCCGATCACTCCGAAGCAGGACCCTGAGAGGGAGACGCCGCTGGTGCCGCCGGGAGCGGAGAGCGTGAAGCGTTTCTACGAGCGCTGCACCGGCTGCCAGCTGTGCGTGGCGAATTGCCCCAACGGCGTGCTGAAGACCTCGACCGACCTTGCGCATCTGCTGCAGCCGCATATGAGCTATGCCGACGGCTACTGCCGCCCCGAGTGCAACGTCTGCGGGACCGTGTGCCCCGCCGGCGCGATCGAGCCGCTCGCGAAGTTCGAGAAGCTGACGGTCAGCTGGGGCGTGGCCCACGTCTACCATAGGGACTGCCTGCAGCACGACGGCGTCAAGTGCGGGAACTGCGTCCGCCATTGCCCGGTGGGTGCGATCAGGATGGTGACGAACCGCCACGGACGGCAGGTGCCCGTGGTCAATGAAGAAATATGCATCGGATGCGGAGCGTGTGAGAACCTCTGCCCCGTGCGCCCGATAAGCGCGGTCAGGGTAAACGGCCGCTCCAAACACGTCAGACAAAATGGATAGAAGAAGTTTCCTTAAGATATCGGGCCTCGCTGCAGCTTCGGCTGCATTGACCGCCAGTTCGCCGAAGAAGGACGATGCCCCTTCGAAGCAGGCGCTCGGCCCCGAGCATATGGCCCGGAACTATTCCGGCGTGGGTCTGCTGGGCTATGGCGCTATGCGCTGGCCTATGAAGGACGGCGAGATCGACCAGGAAGCGGTCAACGAGATGGTGGACTATGCCCTCGCGCACGGCGTGAACTATTTTGACTCAGCGCCCGTGTATCTGCGCGGGAAGAGTGAGCGCGCGACCGCCATCGCGCTTCTGAGGCATCCGCGCGAGAGCTATTTGATAGCTACCAAGTGCTCCAACTTCCGTGGCCCTTACTCCTTCGAGCAGGGAAAGAAGATGTATCTCCAGTCTATGGAGTATTACGAGACGGACCATATAGACTATTATCTGCTGCACTCCATCAGCGGCTATGAAGCTTTCAAGACGCGCTTCGAAGACACAAAGCTTGTGGACTATTTCGTGAAGGAGCGCTCGTCCGGACGCATACGGAATCTCGGTTTCTCGTTCCACGGCCCCCGCGAAGGGTTCGATGATTTATTGGCGCTGCACGACAAGTACCATTGGGATTTCGTGCAGATCCAGATGAACTACAATGACTGGAATTACGCCGTCCGCGACGTGGATGCGAAATATATGTATGAGAGGCTGGCGGAGTTGAATATTCCGGTGGTGATTATGGAGCCGCTGCTCGGCGGCAGGCTGGCATCGGTGCCGGCTCCGCTGGCGGATATGCTCAAGGCCGCCGAGCCGTCGCGGAGCATAGCGTCGTGGGCTTTCCGTTTCGTGGGTAGTTTCCCTAAAGTACTCACCGTGCTCAGCGGAATGACCTATATGGAGCATCTGAAGGACAATCTGGAGACCTATCTGGATTTCGAACCGCTTTCAGACGAGGATTTCGCCCTGCTGGCGGAAGTCGCGAAGAAGATGAACGAGTACCCGCTCGTGCCCTGCACGGATTGCAAGTACTGTATGCCTTGCCCTTACGGCATCGACATCCCCGGCATCTTCAGGTTCTACAACCAGAACGTCCGCGAGGGAACCTATGTGGTCAGCCCCGATCAGAATAACTACGCCAAAGCCCGAAAGAAATACCTTCTGGAATACAACAAGGCAATTCCTTCGTTGAGGCAGGCCGACCATTGCATCGGCTGCGGCCAGTGCCTCGAGGCGTGCCCCCAGCAGATTCAGATCCCGGACGAACTCCGCCGCATCGATCTTTATATTGAGGCTTTGAAGCAGGGAAAACTATAGGCATATGAAACGTTTATTTTTGGGCTTTGCACTGCTGTGGGTGTTTTGCGGATCGGCGTTCGCGCAGGTGCATCGCAGCGAGGCGGCCGTGAAGGCCATATTGGAGGACAACACCCGCGCGGCGAACAACCATAATTCATACGAATTCTTTCCGGTGAGCGACACCCCGGCGCCGAAAGGCTATAAGCCGTTCTACATCAGTCACTATGGCAGGCACGGCTCGCGCTCGGCGTGGGGAGGGGATGCCTACAAATATGTGATAGGAATTCTGGAGCAGGGCCAGGCGGCCGGACTGCTTACTCCCGGGGGCGACTCGCTGCTGGTGGCTGCACGCAAGGTGCTCGAGGCATATAACGGTATGGACGGCCGCCTGACCCCTCGCGGGGTCCGCGAGCACGCACGAATTGCCGAGCGTATGTACAAGCGCTATCCGGAAGTGTTCAAGGGGGCGAAGCGCATCCGCGCCGTGTCCAGTTATGTGCCCCGCTGCATCGTCAGTATGAACTCCTTCACCAATTCGCTAATTCGCCTGAATCCGAAGCTGGACATCAGCCTGGACACTGGTGAACGGATAATGGAATACATTTCGCCTAACGACGAAGGCGCGCGAGAGATCACCAGGCAGGCCTATGAGAAAGCAATCGCGGCTCTGGCTGACTTGCCGGATGACACCCTCGGGGTGATGACCACCGTTTTCACGGACCCCGTTGCGGCCCGTGAGTTCGTACACAGCCCCCGCATTCTGACTGAATGCATTTTCTACACGGCGGACATCGCCGAAGACTTCGACATTGAGGAGAACCTCTTCCGCTTCCTGCCCTTCGATGCGATTTATCTTCGCTGGGCGCGCAAGAACGTAAGCCTATACACCGGCCAGTGTAACTCAGTGGAGGGCGGCGCGGGGCGCTGTGCGATCGCGAAGCCGTCGGCTGACGACATAGTCGCCAAGGCCGATGAGGCGATCGCTAGCGGGGATTGCGCCGCCGACCTCCGCTTCGGCCACGACTATCCGCTCCTCGGGCTGGTCAGCTATCTCGGCATAGAGGGAGTGGGCGACCGCATTCCGGCCGAAGAGATCTGCGACCGCTGGCTCGGCTTCTGGGAAATCCCCATGGCCAGCAACCTGCAGATGATCTTCTATCGCAACAAGAAGGGCGATGTTCTCGTGAAGTTCCTCTACCAGGAAAAAGAACGCCTTCTTCGCGGTCTCGAGCCCGTCACCGGCCCCTACTACCGCTGGGAAGACGTCAAATCCAACCTCGAGGGCTATAAGCGCTAAGAGTCCGGACCGAAATAAATATTTTTATGAAAAATTCCGTCTCCTGTCCACCAGGGGACGAAATTTCGTTTTATCATTGCCGAAAGTGACGTTTTCAATGAATGTTAATCACAATGTTTGGTAGAAAAAATGATATTTTTATTTTGGTTGTAATAGAATAATTACTACCTTTGATGTGCCGAGGCGATGAAATACACTGAACTTACAAGAAAACTTCGGGCGATTCGGTGCTATGACACAGTTGTGCAGGTTAATGGCCACCCGCTATGGTATAGCCCTAGGACCAACAAGTATTTTAAACTGAGCAATCATGGCTCACAGGAGGTGCCGAGTGGAACTCTGCATCAGATTATGAGAGATGCAGGCTTAATATAAAGGAATATGAAACAGGTAAAGGTATACATTGAAAAGGCGGAATTTGGGTTTTCCGCGTATATGGAAGAAGCCGGACTGGATTACGGATGTACCGGTGATGGAACGACCGTGCAGGAAGCGATTGAGGATTTCCGAAAGTCGTATGAAGGAATCAAAGAGTTTTACGGAAGTATTGGAAGGGAATTCGAAGAGATTGATTTCCAGTTTTGTTACGATACGGCCAGTTTCCTGTCGGAGTACTGTGAGGCGTTTTCTCTCGCCGGCTTACAGCGTATAACTGGCATTAACCAGAAACAACTTGGCCACTATCTTCATGGTCAGAGCAAGCCTTCCAAGAAAACAGTGGCCAGAATTGAGGCCGGAGTAAAAGCGTTTGCCGCCAGCCTGACTGCTTTGCAGTTCGTCTAGTAGCGGTTATAGTGAATCTTTTCGGGTTTCCACTTGTCTTTGGGTTG